>JAGOIF010000036.1 GCA_017995775.1 Aliarcobacter sp. | reverse complement strand
GTCTTGAAATGAGCTTTGATAAAATTAAAAAAATGAAAGAGATACTTTTGTTAAATGGATTTTTACAAGTAAGTATTAGTGCAATTTTAATTTATCTTATTGCATTTTATATTTTTTCTTTAAGTATAGAAGTTTCACTTATAGTTTCTTTGTCTTTTTCCTTATCATCAACTGCTATTGTTTTGACATATTTAAAACAATCAAAGGATATTCATACCCCTTATGGAGAAAAATCAACTGCAATTTTGATATTTCAAGATTTAGCAGTAATTCCTATTTTATTACTTATTACATTTTTAACAAATGATACTTTATCTATAGGAGAAGTATTAGGAAAAACTTTTATTTCAGCTCTTGTAATCATACTTTTTATGTTTACAATTGGAAAAAAACTTATCTCTTGGCTTTTAAAATTTGCTTCAAATACAAGAATAGAAGAGCTGTTTTTAGCTTCTGTTTTATCAATAGTTATAGGAGCCTCAATTTTGGCTAATGAAATGGGATTTACCTATTCTTTAGGAGCTTTTATTGCTGGTATGATAATCTCTGATACAAACTATAGTGTAAAAGTTGAATCAGATATTTCAAGTTATAAAGATTTACTTTTAGGGGCTTTTTTCTTTTCCGTTGGAACAAAAATAGATGTTTTATATTTCTTATATAATGTTCATATAATTTTAGGTATTTTCATAGCTACAATGATTATAAAAGCTTTAGTTATATATGTGATTATTAGAAGAAAAGCAGATAAAAGTACAGCTGTAAAATCAGCACTTGCACTTTGTCAAGTAGGAGAATTTTCATTTGCAATTTTTGCTCTTGCTTTAAGTAATAACTTACTTTCTCAAGAAATGGCAAATTTCCTTATTCTTGTTTCTGTTTTATCTATGATTTTAACTCCATTTATAGTAAACAATATTTATAAAATTGCTTCGTATTTTGTAGTTGAATTTTATGAATCTGATAAAATTACACCAATTATTGCAAAAAATCACGTGGTTATTTGTGGATTTTCAATTCTTGGAAGAGTAATTGCAAAAGATTTGAGTGAAAGAAAAATCCCTTTTGTAATAATTTCAGATGATTTACGACATGTATTACTTGGAAGAAAGCTAGGGTATATGGCATATTTTGGACACTTAGATAAACTTCCTGTTTTAGAGTCTTTAAAAGTAGATGAGGCATCAAGTATTATTATTACAGTTAGTGATACAAATATGAAAATATTGATTTGCGAAGCTATTTTGAATTTTGATAAGGATGCAAATATTTTATTAAAAATCGAGTCTTTAGATGAAAAAGCTCAGTTAAAAGATTTGAAAATCAAAAAATTTGTTCATGCGCATTTTGAAGTGGGGCGATTATTAGTAGAAGAAGCGATGGTTAATTTAGAACATAAGTAGATTTTTTAATCTACTTGTTGTTCACCATGATGTGCATGCTCATCTAAGTTTTGCATAATATAATCATAAATTCTTTGATATTCTGAATCAGGCGTTTTATCTTCTTCAATAACTGCTAAAACATTTTGAAGTTCAACTAAAAATGATTCCATCTCTTCTATTGCTAACATATCATCAGGAGTTTGAGTTTTTGCTTCTAAAAGTTTATGTAAATCTTCAAGATAAGCTTCAACTTCTGGAATCATAGTATTTTCAACTAAATCTTTTAAATCATCTTTTATATTGTGTTGATGCATTGTATTCCTTTTTATTTATATTGATTATATTATCTTATTCATTTAATATACAAATAAATATTGAAAAAATCTGTTACAATTGCAAAATGAAAAAGATTTTACTTAATTTAACCCTTTTTTCTCTTGTTTCTTCTGCAATTGAAATCAAACAAATGCCTTTGACATTTACTCAAAAAAGAATAGATTTAACAAAAGAATATATCAAAAACTCATATGGTTTAGAAGTTGATAATATAAATATCACTCCAAAATTTATAGTTATTCATCACACAGCAATGGATGATTTAAAAGAATCATTTAATAGATTCGATCCAGAAATTCTAACTTCTGATAGAAAAGATATACAAAAAGGTGGAAATTTAAATGTCTCTGCTCAATTTTTTGTGGATTTTGATGGAACTATTTACTCTTTAATGCCTGAAACTTATATGGCAAGGCATGTAATAGGATTAAATTTTTACAGTATTGGAATAGAAAATATTGGTGGAAATAAAAAAGAGTTAAGCTTGGAACAGCTAAAAGCAAATATTGAATTAGTAAAATATTTAAAAGAAAAATATAAAACTATTGAATATTTAATTGGTCATTATGAGTATCAAAATTTTGCTAATCATCCTTTGTTTTTGGAAAAAGATGCAAAATATAGAACAATAAAACAAGATCCAGCGGTTGGATTTATGGAAGAATTAAGATCGAATTTTTCTGATTTAAAATCTTTTTAGAATTTAGTTTATATATTAAGTTAAATCAGAAGTCTTTTAAGACTTCTGATTTTTAAGAGATTGTACTTCTAATATTCTCATAATAATAGCAGAGATATAAGGAATACTTTGAATAAATATAGTTGCAGCAAATACATAAATTTCTGTAATTCCTGTATAGTTTGTGAAAATTAAAGCAAAGAATGCAGTTAATAACAACACAGCTAAAATAGTTTCATATTTTATTGGATTAGTACTAGCTTTCTTGATTTTTCCACCTTTTTCAGTTCTTTTAAATGGTAAACCATCTTTTACAAACCCATCCCAAACTGCTTTGAAAATAATAAGTTGTAAACTCATTGATGCAATTGAACTTAAAATTGTATTTTTAAATGATGTTTTAACTTTAATTCTATATAAAATAAAAGTATGTAAAACGTTCACTAAAAACGCTGTAATAATTGGAATCGTTAATGGAATCGTTGGAATCGTAACCCCAACAAAAATAATAACAGGAACCCAAATAATATTCATAACAGCCATAACAGGACCTAAAGCATCACTTAACCAGAAAAACCAACCAGCAACAAATTTACTTTTTTGTCTAGGTGATAATCTTTTTGCAGATGGTTTAAATTCTCTCCAGTGTTTTTTAAGAATCTGAATAGCACCATAAGCCCATCTATGTCTTTGTGTTTTAAATGCTTCAATAGTATCAGGAAGTAATCCATAACCATATCTTCTATTTGTATAGTGAGCTGTATATCCAGCTTCAAATAGTCTAAGACCTAATTCACTATCTTCAACAATAGTATCAGTTCCCCAACCACCAACTTCCATCATATATTTAAGTTTTACCATTACCATAGTTCCATGAACTACAATAGCATTTTCTTCATTTCTATCAACCATACCAATATCGAAGAATCCTGCATATTCAGCATTCATAGCAGCTTTAATAATAGATTCTTCTCCATCTCTATGATCTTGTGGAGCTTGAACAATAGCAACTTTTGGATCATCAAATAATGGAACTAAATCAACTAACCATCCAGATTCAACAACATAATCAGCATCAATAACAGCAATAATTTCAGCATCTTTATTTGTACTTTCTAATGCTGCATTTAAAGCACCAGCTTTAAATCCTGTACATTTGATATTCATAAATACAAATTTATCACCAAGTTCTTCACATAATTTTTCAATTGGTTTCCAATAAAATTCTTCTGGAGTATTATTAATAATTACTAAAACTTCATAATTTGGATATCTCAATTTAGCCAATGCAGTTAAAGTTTCAGCTAAAACATCTGGTTGTTCTTTGTATGCTGGAACGTGAATTGAAACAAATGGAATATTATCTGATTTTAAATCAAGAGGAACAAGTCTCTCTGGAGCTATTCCTAAAGAGTTTTTAAATAATTCATTTGCTTTTGCAAGGGTAATTACAACAAGAGGAATCATTAAGAAAGTTCCCATTCCCCACATTATCCACATACCAAAGTTCATATAGTTTGCAAATGGATAAATAACAGCCATAACAATACCAAATGCCATTCCTTGTGCAGCAATAGCATAAGCAAGTGCGTGGCTAATATTTAATCTTTGATTTCTAAGACCATAAAGAGTTAATAGTGCTCCAATAATAATTGCAGCAATCATTTGGTATAACCAATATTGATTTAATTCAATATCTCCACTTAAAGAAAACTTTAAAGATCTATTAGATGAAAAAATTCCCCAATATTGTCCAACATTTCCTTCATCATAACCTTTCCATTGTTGATCAAATGCTTCAACAATATTATAAGACCAACCTTTCTCAGAAGCAAGATTTATGAATCCTCTAATAGCAGTTGCTTGGTTTTTTAAACTAGGAACTGCATCGTTATTATTGTAACCATGACTTGGCCATCCTGTTTCCCCAATGTTTATCTTTTTAAAAGGAAATAATTTTTCAACAACACTATATTTTTCAATAATAAAATCATTAAATCTGTCAATTGGAACTTTTTCCCAATAAGGTAAGATGTGAATAGTAATAAAATCAACATGTTTTGCAAGATCAGGAACTCTTTCCCAAACGTCCCATGTTTCAGCACAAGTAATTGGTTTATTAGTAAGTTCTGACACATAATCAATATATGCAAATAATTCTGCATCTTCTAAATCAGCTCTAAGAAGTGTCTCATTCCCTACAATAACATTTGCAATATTATCTGGATACTCTTCCAATAATTTTACGGCTCTTTGTATTTCTAGGTGATTTTCTTTATGATCTCCACTTATCCAAATACCTAAATCAACAGGTATATCTGTTTTAGAAGTTGCTTCTAAAATTACTTTTGCATCGGCTGTAGAGTAAGTACGAAGTTTACTTGTAAAATGTGATAACATATTTACATCTTCTACTATTTGTTTAGGCGATAAAACCTTTTTATTGTAACCTTCAAAAGGAGAATAAGAAAGCGATTCAACCTTTTCAAATGAAGTTTCAATTAATGACACACGGTTATCCTGCGTAATCCAGAAGAATACTTGGAATAACCCTGCCATGATAAGACCTAAGATAATATATCTCAACGTTAGTTTCCTTAAATAGAATTAATTTGCAATATTACCATTATTTGGATTATAAACTTAACAAATTTGAGATACTTCTTTATAATTTATGAATAAGTAAAAAAAATAATTAAATTAATGGTGTTTTTGAAAAAATTACTCCATCATTATCTGCATAAATATAATCATTAGTATTAAGAGTAAGACCTTCAAAATTTAATTCAATATCTCTTTGGCCAAGAGTTTCTTCAAAATTTCTAAGAGGACAAGTTCCAATTGCAAATAAGCCAACATTTATATTTTTTGTTTCATCTATGTCTCTTACATAACCATTTAAAATTATTGCTTTCCAATTATTATTAATCGCAAATGTCATTAATTTATCACCCACAACTCCAAAAAATTCTTTCGTATTATCAACAACAACAACTCTTCCTTTTCCATCTTCATTTTTTAGCATTTCTAATAAAAGCCAATTGCTTTTATCAAGTTTAACTGTTACAATTTGACCACTAAAATTTTTTAATCCACCATAATTTTTAAAATTTGAAGGTAAAACTTGTATTTTTTTATCTCTATTATCATCGCATAAATCTGCTGTTTGAATATTCATAATTGTTCCTTTTTAATAAATATTCGAAAGATTATCACAATCAAATGTATAAAAAGTGTATAATTTTAAAAATTTATTAATTTTTAAAATTAATATTTAAAAATAAGAAAAGATAAAATTGTTTAATTTCATTAAACTATAATATAATTCAAAAAATAAGAAAAAGAGAATAGATGAAAAAAATAACTAATGAAAATATGTTTGAAATAATTTCATATTTAGAAAAAGAGTTAAAAAATAATGATTACGTAATCATTGAAATTTTAAATCCAAGTATAAAAGATGATATATATGCAGGGGAGAAATTAATTATAGACAATCAAGAATTCATTTATAGATCTTTTAAATCATGGAGTGATTTAGCGGAGATTTTATTTTGTAAGTTATTGATTGTAGGATTACAAGAGAATAAAGTACAAATAAAATTTCAAAAATTAAATAAAACAGAATCTTTCCATAATGATGTAAATGATGAAAAGAATGAAAAATACGGTGAAGATTCAACTTTTTTTAGAATAAATAAAAATGAAGAACCTTCTTTTTTATATGCTTATATGAATGCTTTGATAAATGTAAAAATTGAAGAAAAAAAAGAGATTTTAAATCTTGGAATAAATAAAGCTGACGAATTTGAAGTAATAAAAAATTTACTTGATGAAGAGACTTTAAATCAAATGAATTTAGTGGGAATAGATTATTCTTCAAGTGCAATAGAATTTTCAAAAAAAAGATTTCCATCTGAAAACTTTACTTTTTTTAATCATGATATTAATAAATTAGAGCAATTAAATTTAAAAAAAGCTGATTTGATTATTTCAATAGGGACATTACAAAGTTCAGGATTAAATTTTAAACTATTATTTATGGATTTAATACAAAATTATTTACAAGATAAAGGCTCAATAATTTTAGGTTTTCCAAATTGTAGATGGATAAATGGTGAGATGATTTATGGGGCAAAAGCTGCTAATTATTCATATAGTGAGCAATCTGTTTTATATAAAGATGTATATTTTTGTAAGAAATATTTACAACAAAAAAAATATAGAGTTACATTAACTGGAAAAAATTATCTATTTTTAACAGCAACGTCTATTAAATAGATAAAAATATTTTGTTTATTCCAATATTTTTCGTTACAATAATCTATAAAATAAAAGGAGTGCATCATGCCATCAAAACATATAGAAGTTAAGACATTCAAACTAGCTCATTCAACTGATGATACAGTTAAAATTCAACACGTAGAAAAGCCTTATGGTGAATATAGTAGCCCTGTTGTTAGTATTGCAGTTTATTCACATGGTAAAACAAAAGTTTCTGATGTTGAAATTCCTTATGAGAATATTGAGGAATTTTTAAAAGCTTTAAAAGAGTCAATTGCTTTGTGTGATTCAATTCCAAGAAGTAAGCCTTATGCAGAATTAAATTCTGATATTGGTGGGGGAGCATAATTTGCCTCTTGATTTACAAAGTAGGTCAAACGCTAGTTTGACCTATGTGTTTTTTGCTTTTTTAGTATCTTTAACTGCAACTCTTGGAAGCTTATTTTTTTCTGAAATCATGAATTTTATACCTTGCTCTTTATGTTGGTATCAAAGAATATTTATGTATTCTTTAGTATTCTTATTTCTTACAAATTTATTATTTCCCGATGATAAGATATTTAAATATTCGATTTCTTTAGCGGTTTTTGGCTGGATTATCTCTATTTATCATAATTTATTGATGTTTGGAATAATTCCTGAAAAATTATCTCCTTGCGTACAAGGAGTTCCTTGTTCAACACAATATATTAATTGGTTAGGGTTTATCAATATTCCTTTGTTATCTTTTTTTGCATATACTACTATTCTAATTTTATTATTAAAAATAAAAAATACAAAATAAAAAAGGAAGTAAAAATATGCAAAATAAAAAATTAGTATTCGGAAGTTTGGTGGTCTTAATCTTATTATTTGTAGGCTTAGGTTATTTTTATAAAAATAATGAAACACAAAAAGAAGAATTAGTTACATTAAAAAATAGTGAATTACTTGTACGTGAACATTCAATAAAATTTGGTGATAATAAAAAGAATATTTCAGTAGTAGAATTTTTGGATCCTGAATGTGAATCTTGCGCTTTATTTCACCCAATTATGAGAAAATTATACAAAGAGTATCATGAAGATATTCAATTAGTTGTAAAATATATTCCAAATCATCAAAACTCAAAATTCGCGATTAAAATCCTTGAAGCATCAAGAGTTCAAAATAAATATGAAGAAGTTTTAGATGTAATATTTGAAAAACAACCTTTATGGGCACAACATAATAATGAAAAACCAGAATTATTATGGGAATTTTTGGCTCAAATTCCACAATTAGATATAAATAAATTAAAAGAAGATTCAAATAATCCAGAAATTGATAAACTTATCGATACTGATAAACAAGATGCAGATAAACTAAATGTAAGAGGAACACCTGTTGTTTTTGTAAATGAAAAAAAATTAGGTGTTTTATCTCCAAAAGATTTATTTGATTTAGTTGAGTCTGAAATTTATAAATAAAAGGCAGAATAATGGCATTTTTAGAAAAAACAAGTGAATTTATAACACTTATAAAAGAATCAAACTTTGATTTGGGAATAGTTTATTCTCAAAACTCAACGGGCGTTTATGCAGTGATTTTAATAATATTAGTTTTACTACTAATAGCAGCTTTTTTTATAAGAAATGCCTTTATAAAATCTGAAACATTAAGACTTGTATCAAAGATACAAAATTGTAAATCTTTTGACGAGTTTGATGCAAAATTATTAAAAATTGCATTAGCATTACCAAAAACAGGCAATGAAGTAATTAGTAGTTTGAATCTTTTTAAGAATGATATTTTAAATTCTCAATTACTTTTATTAAAAGATTTTAGTATAAAAAAGAAGATTAAATCATATAAACAAATGTCATCGGTTTATTCTTTAATAGCAAAAAATTCAAAAAAATATGCAAATGAAGAATTAATTAAATTTTATGAAGAGAAATCTCAAAAATTATTGGATGAGAATTTAATGAAAGAGATTGAAGACTATTATAAAAATATTAGATTTAAAGAAAATGATACTAAATATGTAAATAGTATTGTTTCATATGCAAGTACTTTGAAAAATCCTCAAAGTATATTAACACCTTTACAAGAGCAAATAAATAGATTTTCTTATGCATTTAATCTTGATTTATTTAAGTTTGTTAAATCTTTAACAAGAGATGAATCTAAAGAAATTTATGTTAATTGTAATAATAAACTTGATGCTTTATTTGAAAATAATAATTCAAAAATATCAGAAGTGATTTTAGCTTATATGTATGAAAATGGTGAAAAAAATAGGGTTTATGAATATATTTCAAATCTTAAAAATCCAATGCATTTGCAAAGTTTATATTATATATTCTTTGCAAAAAAAGATGATATTGATTTAGATTTGGCATTTGTTAAAAATCAAACACAAATTAGTGAAAATTATAAAGAGCATTTAGATAATAAAATTACATTTAATTGGAAAGATTTAGGGCTTATAAAATATATTTTAAATGCACCAAGAGTTGTAGAAACAATTGGTCATATAGATTATAGAAATATTCTAGAACGAATAGAAAAATTAGACAACGAAGTCGATTTCAATGCAAAAGTAGCAGAGATTTTAGAAGTTGCAAGACGTGCTGAAACTATTGCAAAAGAAGCTAAAGCAATAGCTAGAAGTAAGTAGATATGGAATATTTATTAGCACTTCTTTTAAGTGCATTATTTACTGTGGTTTTTATTTATTTTAAGAAAAATAAAATAATTGCTACAAAACCAGCAGTTGTAAAAAAAGATGAGTTAATACAAGGTTATAAGGATGAACTTCTACAAATATTAGAAGAACATAAAGAAAATAAAGAGTTGCAATTTCAAGAAAAAATCAAATTCATAAAAAGAGTAAATAGTGAACTTTCTATGAATATCTTTTTTGATGAAATTGAAGCAAAAAATTTAATAAAAGAATTATCGGGTTTAAAATTATGATGAAAAAAAGTTTTTTAGTAGGTTTAGTGGTTATTGGTTTTTTATTTAGTGCTTGTGATAACAAAACAACAATAGATGAAAGTGTGGTTGTAAAATCAACATCTCAAGATAATGCAAGTGAAGAAAAATTTGTATCTGAGGATTTTACATTATTAACAACAGATGAGAAGTTTATAACTTTAAAAAGTACAGCTCAAGGGCTTGATTTTGAAGAGTATAAAGGTAAAAAAGCAGTTTTAGTAGATGTGTTTGCAACATGGTGTCCTCCTTGTATTGAAGAACTTCCTATTTTAAAAGAGATGAGAGAAAAATATAAAAATGATTTTGAAATAGTTTCTGTTTTATTTGAAAAAGATAAGCCAAAAGAAGAGATTTTAGAATTTATAAAAAAATATCAAATCGAATATCCAATTACAGTTGGAGAAGAAAATTTTAAATTAGCAAAACAATTAGGTGATGTAAAAAAGATTCCTGAAATGTTTTTATTTACAAAAGAAGGAAGATTTGTAAAAAGATTTGTTGGAAAAACTTCTAAAGAAGATTTAGAACAATATATTAATCTTGCAATTAAAAACTAATTTAAAATAGTTTCTAATTGCTCTAAATTATCTATAAAATAATTAGCTTTTGAAAAATCGTGTGTTTTTGTAAAATCATTTTTTACAATTACACACTCTATCTTTGCATTAACAGCAGAACTTAATCCCCTTTGAGAATCTTCAACTACTATCGTTTGTTCATTAGAAGCTTTAAATAGCTCTAAACCTTTTAAATATGGATCAGGGTAGGGCTTAGCACGATTGTAATCTTCTACACACAATACAAACTGCATAAAGTCACTTATTCCTCTTTTTTTATGAATAAGCTCAAAATCAACTCTTCTTGATGTTGTTACTATTGCCATTTTATATTTTTTTGATAAATCTGCTAAGACTTTTTTCACCTTAGGAATTTCAAGATTTTTTGTTTGTAAAAAATCTTGATAATAAATATCCCTTTGAACTCTTTTTTTATCAATAATAGAAGTTTCAATACCCTGTGCAATGGCAACTTCCCAAGCTGTTCCGCCTCTTGCCATTATTTCTTGATAAGTATCCATATGAAGAGTTAAACCAAGTTCTTTTAAGGCTTTTTTATTTGCTTCAAAGTACCAAATTTCAGTATCAACTAAGACACCATCGTTATCAAATAGAATATATTTTTTCATAAATTAAAAAATTTTACTTTTCCCACTTATTTTTTGGAGCTTTATACGTTTCTATTTTTTCAATAATCTCATCAATATCATCAGAAACAATTAACATATCAACGAAGCTTTCTGCAATAAAACCTTCTTTTGAGCAATTTCTTAAAAAATCAATTAATTTATCATAATATCCATTGATATTATAAAAAGCACAAGGCTTTTGATGATGACCTAGTTGTGCTGCAGATATTACACTAAATATCTCTTCAAAAGTTCCATAACCACCTGGAATTGTTATAAAAGCATCTGATAAATCTTCCATCATCTCTTTTCGTTGATTCATTGTATCAACTTTATAAATCTTAGTTATATTTGTATTTTCAATCTCTTTTGAAACTAAATCATATGTGATTACACCTGTTACTGTATTATTGTATTTTAAAGATTCATTAGAAACAATTCCCATTAAACCTTGAAGTGAACCACCATAAACAATATTGTAATTTTTAAGTGCAAGTTTTTGTGCTAAGATTTTTGTTTTTTCTACATATTCATCACTTTTTCCAAATGATGAACCGCAATATATAGCTATATTCATTATTTTTTATCCTTTAGTTTTTTATATGGTTTAAACATTAATAGTAATTTTGGTAATAATAACAAGTCAGCAGTAAGAACACTAATCATTGTTACAACCGTTAATAATCCAAAATAAATAGTTGGAATTAGGTTTGATAAAACAAGAATTGAAAAACCAAGAATTATCACTAATGAAGTGTAATACATGGCATATCCTATACTTTCGTGAGATCTTCTCATTGAATTTATATAATCATGGTCAACTTTAAATTCATCTTCAAATCTATGTATAAAGTGAATAGTATCATCAACTCCAATTCCAATAGCAATGGCTGCAATTGTAATAGTCATAATATCCAAAGGAATACCTAACCAACCCATTATTCCAAATATTGTAGAAATAGGTATTATATTAGCTGTTAAGGCTATTAGTGAAACTTTTACAGATTTAAATAGAATTAAAAACATTATAAATAAAATAACAATAACAGAACCCATTGTTGATATTTGAGATTCAAAAAGTGATTGAAGCATATTGTTATATAAAATCATTAGATTTGATAACTGATATGTTGTTTCTTTGTTTTTTATTATATCTTTTAAATCATGATTGATTTTTGTTATTAAATCATTTCTTCTTAAATTTGGATTTGAATCTATTATTCTCATAGTAATTCTTGCTTCATTTTTATCAATATTAATAAAAGGAGAAAGAATTAATGTTTTGTATTTAGGAGGTAATTGATTGTATAACAATGCAAGGGTAATTCCATCTAAATCTTTTCCATTATTTAAAGATTGTCCAATTTTTAGCAATGTTGCTAGTGATTGAACTTTTCCAACTTCAGGAATTGTTTGTAAATAATCATGAACAGCTGTGATTGTTTCCATCTTATCTTGAGAAAACCAATATTGTTTATCATCTGCATTTAGTGCAAATTCATTTTCAAATTCATCTAATTCATCAGTGCCATCAGCTTTAGTAATAGGTTTTGCATCATCTTTGAAATTAATAATAATATCTAAAGGAGTTGTTCCACCAAGGTTTTCATCAATTTCTTGCATACTTTTGTAAATATCAGTTGATTGTTTAAAATAGTTAATAAAACTATTTTCAACTATTAGTTTTAAACTTCCCGTTACAGAAAAAGTAAATACTAAAATACTTACAACAATAATTGCTTTACCATGATGTTCAACAATATATGAACATTTTTTTATAAAAGAAAATCTATTGTTTTTTGATTCATTCTCATTTGTTTTTTTCATCAATATTAAAATAATAGGGAAAATCAAAAATGATAAAACAAGAGAGATTGCAATTCCTGTACTCATCATAAGACCAAGATTTATTACAGGTTCTATATTTGATAAAACTAAAGATGCAAATCCTACAATCGTTGTTAAAATTGCAAAAAAAGATGGACTAAATTTTGATAAAACTGTATTTATTACAAGTTTATATTGACTTGCATGTTTATATTTTACATTTAATTCACGATATCTTACAATTAAATGTAAAACTATGGAGATGGTAATAATTAACTGTAAAGCAATAAAGTTTGATGAAATAACAGTAACTTCCCAACCAAATAAACCTAAAACACCAGCAGTTGAAATAACCGAAATCAAACAAATAAATAAAGGTAAGATTATCCATCTTATATGTCTAAAAATATACCATAATACAAAAATTAAAATAAAAACTAAAGATGAACCATAAATAAGTAAATCGTTTCTAACATAACCAACGATATCGCTTGCGATCATGTTTATTCCACCTAAAAATATCTTACCTTCAGATTTATAATGACTTATTATTTCTCTAATATCTTTTATCTCTTTGGCTTGTTCTTCTCTTATTAAATCTCTATGTTCTTTAAACTCTAAGATAATTTTTTTTAGTTCAATACTCTCTTCTTTAGTGATTGTATGTTCTCTTTTTTTAGTTAATAAACTATTTCTTTTATCTAAAAATTCATAATATTTTTTATCATCTTTTAAATTTAATACTAAAGCAGTAGTTTTAAAATCACTACTAACAATGGCATTTGAATAAAGAGGAGATGTTAAAAATTCATTTTTTACAAGCTCTTTATCAAATTCTTTAGTTTCAAGGGAATCAACACCAGCAACCAAATCAGAAATAGGTCGAATAGGAGATTGAAGTAGGGGAATATTTAGTATTGATGTAACAGCTTCAATACTTGAAACTTTTAATAAATCATCAGAGATATTTTTTATAGTTTCTAAACTCTCTTTAGAAAGTAAATCACCCTTAGGAGAAAAAGTAACTATTAAAAAATTTGAACTTTCATATCTTTTATTTACTTCCCTAAAAAATTTAAGATCTTTGTCATCATCAAGAAGAAGTGTTTCAGCAGAAGCATCAATCTCAAGTTTTGTGGCGTAATAGCCCAAAGTTGAGATGAATACCATTAAAATTGTTAATACAATTAAGGGATACTTTAATATAAAAGTATCATAAATTCTTTTTAACATTATCTTTTATTTGATGTTTCTAATAAAGCCAACATCTCATCGAAAGTTTTTTCTTTTAGTAAACCTGAAAATTGTTGTCTATATGTTTGAATAATACTAACTCCAACTAAATCAACATCATAAATAAGCCATTGTTCTTTCTCTTTTGATTTATTATAAAAATTATAATTTATTTTATAACTTCCTTCTTTTCCAATAAGTTCAGTTTCAAGTTGTAATCTTGTATTATTATGTGGTTTTAAACCTATGATTTTTACTTTTTGATCATTATAAAGTTCAAGTTTTTCAACATAAGAATTTTTTAATTTTGTTTCAAAAATTTTTACGAACTCTTTTTGTTTTTCTACTGATAAATTATTCCAAGTCTCTTTTCCAAGAGCAATTTTTGCCATTAACTCATAATCAAAAACTTCATCAATAATTTTAATAATCTCTTCACCTTTTTGTGAAAGGCTTAACTCTTTTTTTTCTAAAACTAATAAAACATTATCAATTTTTTTTGTCATTTGTTCTTGTATTTCATTTTCTTGTAAAGCATTTGCATAAGTTATTGTAATTGTAAGTACTAATAAAAATTTAAAAATATTTTTTAACATAATTAATTATTCCTCTATTTGTTTTTTTCTAGCTTGTGCATAAACATCTCTTAAAAATGGGTATAAATCTAAAGCATCTTTCTTTAAAGATTCATATTGTCCTAGTCTTAAAGATGCTTTATTTGTAGTATAAACAGTTTCTAAAGCAAATTCTTCTCTTAGATTATTAGGTATTTTATACTTAATACTATTATCTCCCATTGTAGTTAATGGACTTAAATAATAATCTCCACCAAGACCTACTATATCTCTTAAGTTTGATGGACCTAATAATGGTAGCACAACAGGAATAGCATCTCCCACCCCATAGAAACCTAGAGTTTGTCCAAAGTCTTCACTATGAGCTTGCCATTGTAATTCACTTTTAGCAACATCCATTAATCCACCGATTCCCCAGATTGTGTTTACTAAAAATCTTCCAAGTTCTTCAGCAGAATTTTGAAACTTTAACTGTAATAAATTATTTGTAAATCTAATTGGAAAGAATAGATTATGAAAGAAGTTATCTAATCCCGTTCTAGCAAGATCAGGTACAACATAAGCATAACCTTCTGCGATTGGATTAAATACGTGTATGTAAGCTTTATCATTGAAAGTTGTCATTAATCTATTGTAACCGCTTAATGGATCAAAAACTTCCAAGCTTTTATTTGTAAATTCTGAATCAAATTCATCATTTAAATTATCATCAGCAAAACTAAATAGTATTAATGAAATTAGTAATATTATCTTTTTCAAATAAATCCTTTATTTTAATAAACGCGTATTATATTGAAAACTTGTAAAAACAATGATTAAGAAGCTTTTATTTTTTTTAAATATATTTATTAATTACAATAAAATAAATAACTATAAAAGTTTTTTTATGATACTATTACTCTTTTCATAATAAATTTATACATTTATAAAATTATTAATACAATCTTGCTATAATCAACAAAAATTTGAAAAAAATAATTGGAGTTATCATGGGTAGAGCCTTTGAATATAGAAAAGCAGCAAAAATGAAAAGATGGGGAAATATGTCAAGAATTTTCCCAAAACTAGCAAAAGCTATTGAAATGGCGGCAAAATCTGGTGTTGCAGATCCGGAAATGAATTCAGCATTAAGAACTGCTATTTTAAATGCAAAAGCTGAAAATATGCCAAAAACAAATATAGATGCAGCGATAAAAAGAGCATCTGGAAAAGATTCTTTAAACTTTGCAGAAGTAAATTTTGAAGGAAAAGGTCCTCATGGGGTTCTGATTTTTGTTGAAACAGCAACTGATAATAACACAAGAACAGTAGCAAATGTAAAAATGTATTTTAATAAAACAAGTGGTCAGTTAGTTCCAACTGGTTCTTTAGAGTTTTTCTTTGATAGAAAAGCTATTTTTGAATTTGCAAAACCAAGTGATATGGATTTAGAAGAGCTAGAATTAGAGCTTATCGATGCTGGTCTTGAGGAGATTGAAGAAGAAGACGGTATTGTATTAGCATATTCTAATTATACGGATTTTGGAAATATGAATCAAAAATTTGAAGAATTAGGAATTGAACTTACAAAAGCAAAACTTGAGAGAATCTCAAACAATCCTCAAGAATTTACAGAAGAACAACAAGAAGATATTGGTAAATTAATTGAAAAGCTTGAAGATGATGATGACGTTCAAGCCGTTTATACAAATATTGCATAATATTTTTTATTAAAGTTTGTTTTTTCTAAATAAGGAAAGAAATGAAAGATAATATACAAAAAAACCATAGTGATATTGGGCAGCTTGGAAATGTTGACCAAATAAGAGAGATTTTATTTGGTTCACAAACAAGAGAATTAAATAAAAGATTTGAGAAACTTGAAAGTGATTTTAAACGTTCTTTTGATGAATTGAAAAATAAAATTGATCAAAATCAAAAAGATATTAATTTAAGAATTGACAATGAGTTTGAATTAGTATCTAAAAAAGTTAAAAATATCAGCACTCAACTTCAAGAAGAAGTATCAGATATTCGAGATAATGAACTAAAACAAGAAAAAAGAATTCAAAATACAATTGATATTTTAAGTGATGAATTAAGTGTAAAACATGATCAATTATATAAAGAGCAACTTGAAAATAGAAATTCTTTACAAGAAGAGATGAATAATCTTAAAAAAGAGTTATTTGCTATGATGGATTCTAAATTACTAGAGTTAGGCGAATCTAAATTATCAAGGGATGATGCAGCTGAGATTATGATGGAAACAGCCATGAGACTTAAAGGTAATAAGTTAGAAACACAAATTGAATCTGTACAAATTAACTAATTTCAAAATAATCTTAAAAAATGAATGATCTTAAAAAGCTTCGTGCACTTCTTTTAACAGAAGAGCATGAGAGTTTAGAAAAGCTTAGAATTCAGATTGAACAATTAAGTAAAGAGACGAACTCTAGCGAATTGCTAGTGGATAAAATTTCACCTTTAATTTCATCTATTTTACAAAAAAGTTATACTAATGATGAAAAATTATTATTAGAAGTTTTATCTCCAATAGTTTTAGAACTAATCGATAAAAACTATACAGAATCTCAAGATAAAGTTGTAAAACAAATAGCTCCTTTAATAACTAATGCAATTAAAGAGCAAATAAAATCTCATAAAGATGAAGTAGTAGATGCTTTATATCCAGTTTTAGGAAATATGATTTCAAAATATGTTTCAAAAACATTTGAAGATATGCTACTTTCAATTAATAATCAAATTAAAAATGGTTTGATTTTTAAAACCTTAAAAAGAAAAATAAAAGCAAAAATTCAAGGTATAAGTGAAACAGAACTTCTTTTAAAAGAAAATGCTTTTACAAATATAAAATCTGTTTTTTTTATCCATAAAGAAACAGGAACCGTACTTTCCCATGCACAATCACAAGAAAATGAAGTAACAGAACCTGAAATGATAGCCTCAATGCTAACAGCAATTAGAAGTTTTATTAATGATTGGGTTGATAAGAATGAAAAATATCAAGAAATAAATACAATAGAATATGGTGCAAGTAAAATAATTCTAGAAGCAAGTGGTTATAGTTATTTAGCTGTTATTGTTGATGGAAGTGTTTCTCAAAATGTCATTAATAATATTCACGAAGTTTTAAGTACTTTAGTTTCAAAATATTCAAAAGAGATAAAAGATTTTAATGGAAATATGAAATCAATTCCAAGTGATGAATTTCATAATATAATATCAAAATTAATTAATACAAAAAATGAAGAGTTCTCAAAAAAGATACATCCTATTATTTATATTGTTCCATTAGTTTTCATATCATATTTAATTTATACTATTTATACCAATATTATAGATAAAAATCTTGAAAATCAAGCAAATGAAATTTTATATAAAACTCCTACTTTAACTCTATATAGACTTGATGCAAGTGTTGAAAATAAAGAGCTTAGTTTAAATGGAGTAGTTCCATTTGAGTCATATAAACTTTTAGCTTATGAAAAAATAAAAGATATAAAAAATATAAAAAATATTAAAAACACTATTCAAGTAATAAATACTTTGGATAATCCAAAAGAGATAAAAGATAAAATCACTTATTTATTAATGCTTTTAAATTCTAAAGATGAAAATAAAATAGAATACAGTTATGAATATCCGAATTTATACATAAATGGAACAGTTTTTAATAATAAAAATAAAGCTTTTGTAATAGAACAATTTAAAAGGATTGAAGGTTTAAAAGAAGTTGAATTTAATATTGAAGTTGTTCCTTCAAAAATAGATGAAATAATATATTTCGAACAAAATTCTGCTGAAATATCACAAGATCAAGAGTATAAGTTAATAAGTATTATAAACACACTTAAAAATCTTGATGATGATTTAATTTTAGAAGTAAAAGGATTTAGAGATCCTACTGGAACAAATGAGCGAAATACTATTTTAGTAAAACAAAGAGCAGAAAATATAATGAAATATTTAAAGCTAAAAGGAAATGTTTCTCAAAAAATAATT
>JAGOIF010000009.1 GCA_017995775.1 Aliarcobacter sp. | reverse complement strand
ATTGATTAAATATGAAGGATTATTGCTTAGTTTTAATGCAGACATAAAAAAAGGAGAGACTCTTTTGAATCTCTCCTTAATAGCTTCAACAAAAAAAGATATTATAATCTTGATTCGTATCTTCTTAACATGTATAATCTTTTTAACATTTTCTTTCTAGCAGATATTTTTTGTTTCTTTCTAATTTCTGTATTAGGTTCGAAATATCTTCTAGCTCTAGTTTCAGTTACAATAAGATTTCTATCACATTGTTTCTTAAATCTTCTGTAAGCTTCGTCAAAAGATTCGCTGTCTTTAACTTTAATGCCTGGCATCAAAATCACCCACTTTCTTTTATAATTTTTAGGATTACATTATAATTAAATTTTACTTAATTCTTATTTAACTAACAAGAGAATATAATGTATTTTTAATAATAAGGATTACTTTTGAATTTAACACATTTAGATGAGAATAACAGACCTAAGATGGTAGATGTTTCAGATAAGACTGAAACTAAAAGAGTGGCAATTGCTTCTGGTAATATAACTATGTCACAAGATGCTTATGATGCGATTATTTTGAATACTACTAAGAAGGGTCCTGTTCTTCAAACAGCAGTAATTGCAGCTATTATGGGTGTTAAAAAGACAAGTGAATTAATACCTATGTGTCATCCTTTATTATTAAGTGGAATAAATTGTGATGTTGAAGAAAAACCTGAACTACCTGGATTTAAATTAATTGTAACTGCTAAACTTAATGGTCAAACGGGAGTTGAGATGGAAGCATTAACAGGTGTATCTGTTGGATTATTGACTATTTATGATATGGTAAAGGCAATTGATAAATCTATGATTATTTCTGATGTACAATTAGAAAAGAAATCAGGTGGTAAAAGTGGTGATTTTATTCGAGAGGATTTAAATAATGATTGATTTAAGTAAAGAAAAATTAGTTTTAGATTATCCATGTTCTTGGGAATATAAATTAGTTGTTTTAGAACATATTGATATTCATGTAACTGTAAAAGAAGTCGTTTTTAGTAGAGAGCACAAGATAAAAGAGTCAAAAGTTAGTAGCAAAGGTAAATATAAAAGTTATGCCTTGGAACTTTTAGTTCATAATGATGATGATAGAACAGAAATTTATAAAATGTTAGGAGACCATTCTAATATTAAAATGGTTTTATAATCAATTAGTATCTTATTCGAAAGATACTAATTCTTGTTTAAACTTTTCTTGATTTAACTTTTTACAAGCAACTTTATAATGTTTTTGAATTGCTTCTTCATCTTCTTTTACAAGAGTTTTAATCTCTTCAATAGATTTTCCTTCTTCCATAGCAACAAAAATTTTATACTCTTTTTTTGTAAATTTTCTTTTTAAGATTTCTTGTATTTGCTCATCTGATCTTAATGACCCAACAAGTTTGTCAATATGTTTTAGTAATGATTTTGTGAAATTCATCTGTTTCCTTTTATTTTGTTAACCAATTTTCAATTGATTTTATATCATTATAAGAAGTCATATCAAGCATAATTGGTGTAATTGATACATAATTTGCTTTTATTGCTTCAAAGTCACAATCTTTATTTAAAGATGCTTTCCAAATTAATGGATGTAATCCAATCCAATAATACTCTTCACCTCTTGGATTTAGGTGTCTGTGGGTATCATTTCCATATTCTCTGTAACCAGCTTTTGTAATTTTAATACCATTACAAACACTTGCTTTAATAGGTGGAATATTAACATTTAAAAACTTTCGTTCATCTAATGGGAAATTATTTGTAAATATTCTATTTACAAGTTCTATTATTACATTTTTTGCAAGTTCAAAATCCCATTGGAATTCTATATCTTGACCTTTGTCTTTTGATACTTGAGATATTGCAATGGCAGGAATCCCATGAATTACCGCTTCCATTGCAGCAGCTGCTGTTCCACTGTATGTTATATCTTCTCCCATATTTGCGCCGATGTTTATACCACTTATTACTAAATCAGGTTTAAACCCATCTTTAAATAAATTACTTACAGATATAAAAATACAATCTGTTGGTGTTGCATCATCGATTTTGTAAAAATCATCTTGAACACTAATCATTCTAAGTGGTTTTTCTAGTGTTAATGAATGACCGCAAGCTGATTTATTTCTAGCAGGGGCAACTACTGTGATTTTTGCTATTGGGGATAAAGCTTCTATTAAAACTTTTAATCCAATAGCATCAAATCCATCATCATTTGTTAATAAAATGTGCTTCATGCAACTACATATACTCCTTCTAATTGGTGTATTAAATTTTCTACTTGAGATGTAACTTTAAAACCAGTTTCAAGTTCTAAATCTGCAAGTTTTGATTTAATTAAAAGTTTTAATTCTCTTTTTCCTTGGTTATTTGCAACAATATCAAATAATTTGTAAATAATATTTTCATCATTAGAAAATGGTATCGCTAAAGTAAGAGGTGGCTCTTGTACTTCTTTTTGTTTAGTTCTAACCTTTTCTTTTTGTGCATCAAAAATTGTTTCAATTTTTAAAATATTCATTCTTGTAAAGTTATCATCTTTTGAAATTTTTACCTTAAAAGCAATCGGCTCATTTAGATTATATTCTTCTTTTAACTCTTTTAGTCTATCTTCAAAAAGCATAAGTTCGATATTTCCATGGAAGTCCATGATTGTTGCAATTCCAAATTTATTACCTTTTTTTGAAATCTTTTCAGTAATATTTTCAATTTTTCCAACAAATAATGCTTGGCTACCATCTTCTAATTCGTCTATTTGTGAAGATAATGTATAATTTATTTTATCAATTTGCTCTCTATATTCATCAAGTGGGTGACCAGATACATAAAAACCTAAAGATGCTTTTTCAAGCTCTAGAATCTCTTTTGCTTCAAACTCTGGTAAATGTTCAAGTTCAATATCAATTTTAGTAAGTTCATCACAATCACCAAAAAGTGAACCTGTTGCCATTTTTTTTGCAATGGCTGCTTTTCCCACTGTTTCAACGATTTTTTCTATTTGATTTAATAAAGCTTGTCTTGAATATCCAAACTTATCAAAAGCACCTGCTTTTGTAAGGGATTCTATTACTCTTTTATTTACTTTACTTCCATCTATTCTTGAAATAAAATCGGCTAAATCAAGAAATATTCCTTCTTCATCACGAGATTTTAAAATAGAATTAATTGCAACATCACCAGCACCTTTTATGGCACCCATTCCAAACATTACAACTTCATTTCCATCGATTTTTTTTGCTGAAAAAACTAAATCAGATCTATTAATATCAGGTGGGAAAAGATCAAGCCCTAATCTTTTTACTTCATCCACATATTTTACAACTTTATCAGTGTTGTCTTTTTCAAGTGTTAAAAGTGCTGCCATAAATTCAGATGGATAATATTTTTTTAAGTATGAAGTATAAAATGTTACTAAAGCATAAGCAGCAGAGTGAGATTTATTAAACCCATAACCAGCAAACTTAACAATTAAATCAAATAACTCTTCACAATGTGGTTTTTGATAACCTTTTGCTACTCCACCTTTTGCAAACTCATCTTTTAATTTATCCATCTCTTCTTTGATTTTTTTACCCATGGCCCGTCTTACTAAGTCAGCGCCCCCAAGTGAGAAACCACCAATAGTTTGAACAATTTGCATTACTTGTTCTTGATAAACAATAACTCCATAGGTTGTTTCTAGTATTGGTCTAAGAGGTGCATCAAATTCATCGTAGAAGTAGCTAATCTCAGCACGACCATGTTTTCTATCAATAAAGTCATCAAGCATTCCTGATTCCATTGGTCCTGGTCTATAAAGGGCAAGAACGGCAATGATATCTTCAAAGTTTGAAGGTTTTAATCTTTTACATAAATCTTGCATACCATCTGATTCAATTTGAAATAATCCCATTGTATTACCAGTTTGGATTAAATCATAAACACCTTTGTCATTTACATCTGCTGTAATAAAATCTACTCTTTTCCCATGTCTTTGTTCAATTAATTTATTTGCTTCTTCAATAACTGTTAGGGTTTTTAAACCCAAGAAGTCGAATTTAATTAAATCCACGTCTTCTACGTATTTCCCATTATATTGAGTTGCAAGTGTATCAAGTCCAGATGGCTTAAAAAGTGGAGTTTTTTTCCATAAAGGCTCATTTGAAATAACAACACCAGCTGCGTGAGTTCCTGCATTTCTATTTAAACCTTCAAGTGCTAAAGCATATTCCCAAACCCTTGCAGCTTGTGGATCTGCTTCACAAAGTTCTCTTATCTTTGGCTCTTTTTCATAAGAGTTTTTTAAATCGATTCCTAACTCATCGGGAATAAGTTTAGCCATTGCATCAGCTCTTGCATATGGCATATCAAGAACTCTTGCAACGTCTCTAATAACTCCTTTTGCAAGAAGTTTCCCAAAGGTAATAATTTGAGCAACGTTTGCACGTCCATATTGTTGAACAACGTAATCAATTATTTCACCACGTCTTGCTTGACAAAAGTCCATATCAATATCGGGCATTGATACCCTTTCTGGATTTAGGAATCTTTCAAAAAGTAATCCATAAGGAATAGGGTCAATATCTGTAATTTTTAAAGAAAAAGCAACTAAACTTCCAGCCGCAGATCCACGTCCAGGACCTACAGGTATTCCCATTTGTTTTGCAACAATAACGAAATCCCAAACAATAAGCATATATCCAGGGAATCGCATATTGTTTATAATTTCTATTTCAACTTCAAGTCGCTCTTTGTATTCTTGATGTCTATCTTCTGGAACGATTTTTAAACGCTCTTCTAAACCAATTCTACATTCGTGAATAAATAAAATTTTATCATTTTCAAGGGAATACTCAAGATCTGGTTCTGGAAGAATAAGATTTGAACCTTCTGATTTTTGTCTTGTAAATTTAAAATTTGGAGGAGTTGGATTTCCTAATTTTATTTCAAGATTACATTTATCTGCAATTTCTTGAGTTGCTGCTATCGCTTCTGGAATATCTGCATATAATTTTGCAATTTGTTCTGGAGATTTTAAATAAAATTCATGAACACTATGTCTTAATCTTTTTGGATCATCATAAAGTTTATTCATTGCAATACACATAAATGCTTCGTGTGCATCGGCATCTTTTTGCTCTAAATAGTGAGTGTCATTTGTTGCAACTACTTTTATTCCAGTTTCATAGGCAATTCTTAAAATCTGGTCATCAACAAAATGCTGGTCACCAATTCCATGCCTCATTATTTCTAAATAAAAGTCATCACCAAAAATATCTTTGTATTCTAAAGCGATTTTTTTTGCTTCCTCATAACCTTTTGCACCGTTTTTTACGTTTCTTTCACTTTGAGTATTTAAATGCCAGTTAACTTCACCTTGTAAACAAGCGGCTGAGCAAACTAAACCCTCAGAATTATCTCTTAAAAGTTGTTTATTAATTCGTGGATAATAGTAAAAACCATGCATGTATGCTTGTGAACTTAAGAACATTAGATTTTTATAACCAGTATCATTTTTCGCATATAAACATAAGTGAAATCTTTGTCTATTTGTTTTATCACTAATATCTTCACTATTGTGAATATATGCTTCCATTCCAATAATTGGTTTAATTCCTTCAGCTCTCATGGCATTATAAAAATCAATTGCACCAAACATATTTCCATGATCGGTCATGGCAACGCTTGTCATTCCCATTTTTTTAATTTTTTTTGCAAGGGGTTTTATTTTATTTGCACCATCAAGTAGTGAATATTCTGTATGTAAATGTAAATGTGTAAATTGTGGTGTTTGAGACATAGTATAAATCTTTATTTGTTTTTATTTATAGTATATCTAAAAAATGATTTTGTGCCTCTTTAAAGCCAAGTTTAAAACACTCTTCAAGCTCTTTAAATGTAAAAAGTGAAAAGTTTCTTATGTGAGTACTTCCTAGATAATAACTGGTGTTTTCAAGTGAATATTTGTGATTTTCATGCATCTGTTTAAAGAAAGATTTTTTTATTTTTTTCATTGTACTTACTTTTGTTTTTATGTGGTTTTGTTTTGCAAATAAGTCAATTGAGTAAATGTCATAGTTTTTATCTAACAAGGGCTTAATAGGAATATTATCAAATAAACCCCCATCAATTAAATACATACCTTCATAAGAAATGGGTTTAAATATTGGAATTAAAGCACTTGAAGCCATACATAAAGTAATTGTATTACCACTTGAAAAATAGTTTATTTCCTTCTTTTTTAAATCATAGGCATTTATCCAAACAGGTTTTGGAATATCTTCTAATTTTTCTATTGGAAGTAGCTCTTTTATGATTTTATTTGAAGAATCAATTTTTAATAAACCATTTTTAAAATAGTTAAATTTTAAAATTTGTCTGATATCTTTTGAAGAAAATATTCGTAGTTGTTCTTTTGCACTAATACCGCTTGCATGGGAAGCACTTATAATGGCACCAATTGAGGAACCACTATATGCTTTTATTTCAATATTATGTTGTTCAAAAAAACTCAACACACCTAAGTGAAAAGCGCCTCTAGCAGCTCCTCCACTTAGGACGAGTGCTAGATTATTTATTTGAATTTTATGTAATTCATTTTGCATTAATCAGCTAATAATAAACCATTTTTAACTTGATTATATGTCTCTTCACCACAAAGAATATTTACTATTTCAAGTGCAAATACCATTGCAGTTGCTGGACCTCTTGAAGTTATAACATCATTATCAATTACTATTGAGTCATTATTATGGTAACCATTTAATCTAATTTTTTCTTCAAAACTTGGATAACAAGTGAAATTTTCATTTAATACATCAGCTTTATGTAAAGCATATGGAGCTGCACAAATTGCTGCTATTTTTTTCTTTTTTTCTTTAAATTCTTTTAACAAACTTTGCACTTTATTATTTTCTGCAAGAGTAAATGCATTTGGCAAACCTCCTGGTAAAACTATCATGTCAAAATCATCGCTATTAATATCTTCTATTTTACAATCAGCTTGGATTTTAATATTGTGGGCTCCAACTGTAAGTAACTCTTCAACAGCGGCAATTTTAACCTCAATATTTGCTCTTCTACAAATATCTATAACGTTAATTGCTTCAATTTCTTCAAATCCATTTGAAATAGGTACTATAATTTTTGGCATTTTAATACTCCTTTGTTTTTTGTAAATATTTATGTAAGTTTAATAAATTTTATAGTGCTGTATGATACCTTATTCAAGGATATATAAGCAAATTTTAACTAAAATCTAAGAATTATAAAAAGGGGTTTTTATGTTTAAAAATATTTTTAAAGTAGGTATTTTCGCAGCTTTAGCAATGTTCTTAGTATCAGGTTGCTCATACAAAAGAATAAGTACAAATAATTCTGCCAATGATGAAGTTGGAAAAGAATATAACAAAGTTCAAGTTGCAAAGCAACATCTTGAAGTAGCTGAAGATATGCAGAAGAATGTTACTACTCAAAATACACTTGAATCAACTATATCATCTCTTTCTACACAAATCATGCAAAATAGAAAACTAGATACAAATAAACCTGTACTTATTACTTCATTTGTAAGATTAGATAAATTAAAAGAAACTTCTGAATTTGGAAGAGTTGTAGGTGAGAGTTTAATTAATGAACTTTCAAATAGAGGTTTTAATGTTATTGAATTCAGAGGTCAAATGGCTGTTTCAATAAATGACCAAGGTGAATATTTTATTTCAAGAAAACCCCATGAAATTAAAAGTCAAATTCCAAACACTTATATTGTCGTAGGTACATACTCAAGACAAGGTGGAAGAATTATCTTAAATGCAAGAGTAATTGATAATATTACAGGAAAAATCATTTCAAGTGCAAGATCAACTTATAAACATAATATGGTTAATGATTGTATGATGTTTGGAGATTGTGCACCTGCTAGAACTATTAATATTGTAAAAGAGAGATAATGACATCAAACTTTTTAAGAAACTTAAAATTAATTTTTATTTCAGGTTTCTTAACAATTTTTCTTAGCTCATGTGCCTATAAAAACCCAATAAATGGTACTAATAATTTTCACTCTTTAGTATCAAAACTTGTTGATGATTCAGCAAATAAAATAAAAAGAAATGTACAAAAAAGCGAAGTTATATTAGTTTCTGATTTTGTAAATTTAGATAAATTAAAAAACAAATCTCAACTTGGATTTTTATTATCAAGTATGCTAAAAGACAAGCTTGTTTCTTTAGATATTCTTGTAAGAGAAATTGAATTAGGAAAAGATTTTGAGCTTGGGAAAACTGGCTTAAATGTATTAACAAGACAAAAAGATAAAATAATCACTGATAAGATAGTAAATTCAAGATATGCTGTTGTTGGAACATATTCAATTACAAGTAGAAGTTTAAATGTATTTATAAAATTAATTGATGTAAATACAGGATATATATTATCTTCTTCTTTCACAAGAACTGATATTGATGATGAAATTTTAGGACTTGAAGGGGAAAGTGATTTAAGTAGCCAAAAAAGAAACGCACCGGTACGTCCTTTTTTAGTTTTATAAATTTAGTTTTATAAAATATCTTAGATTATATCTTGAATTAAAAATTGAGGAGTTATTTCTCCTCTAAACTCATTTTTAGAAACTGATACAATTAAATTTAAATTTAATGGAATGTTTATATTGGAATCATTAAATTTCAAAGCTTCAAAAATAAAACCATCACTATTTAAAGTTAGTTTTAAATGGTTTTTATCTTTTCCAATTAAATCGTATTTTATTAAAGATGTATTAGATATCTTAAAAATAGGTCTATGATTTTCCAAACCATAAGGTTCGAACTTTTCAATAATACTTAAAAAATCTAAATCAACACTTGATACATCAAGCTCTCCTAAAGTAATAGGATCTATATGTAAATCCTCTTTACAATTTGATAGTTCTTCATTTATGATTGCTTTAAACTCTTCAAGATTAGAAGCCAACATAGATAATCCAGCTGCATTTTTATGTCCACCATAACCTAAAAGTAAGTGAGATGCTTTTGTGATAATATCGTATAGATTTATGTTTGCATTTGCTCTTGCACTTCCTTTTGCAATTCCATTATGAATTGAAAAAACAAAGGCAGGTTTTTTCTCTTTATTTGAAAGTTTTGAAGCAACAATTCCAATAACTCCCTCATGCCAATTCTCACCCCAAACAATAACTGCATTATCATTTTTATCTAATTTTGATTCAGCTTTTTTTGAAATATCTTCTTGAAGAGTTTTTCTATAATTATTTAATTCATCTAAAATAGCTAATGATTCATCTGCAGCTTGGGAATTTTTTGAAAGTAAAAAAGATAAAGCAAGGCTTGCATCATCCATTCTTCCTGCACTATTTAATTTTGGAGCAATAAAAAATCCAACATCATCAGATACAAAAATTTCTTTTGACATGATTTCATTTAATCTTTTAAAAGCCTCTCTTGAAGAAGTTTTTATCTTCTTTAAACCTTGTTTCACCATAGTGTAATTAAGTGCAGTCATAGGCATAATATCAGCAATAATAGCAACACATAATAAATCAAGAAAACTAGACATATTCACATCTAAATTCATCTCTTTTTTAATTGCAGCACATAAATACCAAGCAACTTGAGCACCACAAATATCTTTAAATTCAAACATACAATCATGTTGTTTTGGATTTACAATTGCAAGTGCAAGAGGAATTTTTTTACCAACAGTGTGATGATCTGTGATGATTAAATCAATATTTTTTTCTTTTAATTTAACTGAGGCTTCATAGGCGGAGATTCCATTATCAACAGTTATTACTAAACCTTCATGAATTAAATCTACGATTTTTGTTGATAAACCGTAACCATGTTCAAATCTATTTGGAATAATATGATTTACTTTTACATTTATAGTATTGAAAAAATCAAGCATAATTGTAGTTGAAACAACACCATCTACATCGTAATCTCCTACGATTGTAATTGTTTCATTTTCTAGTATTGCTTTTTTGATTCTTTGGGATGCTATATTTATATCTTTGAAATTATCAGGAGAGGGAATATCAGCAAGCTTTGAATAAGGGTTATTCAAGTGCCTTGCTGATAATAGTTCGAAAAGTCTATTTTTTGTTATTTTAGACATTATTTGTGGTTGTTTGATTGCTTTACAAATTCTAAAATAATTGGATTTGGAGTTTCTAAATGTGAAGTAAACTCTGGATGAAATTGAACACCCACAAACCATGGATGATCTTTTAATTCAACAGCTTCTATTAAACCGTTTGATTGTCCTGAAACAATCATTCCTGCTTTTTCTAAAGCTTCTTTATATTTAGGATTTGCTTCATATCTATGTCTATGTCTTTCGTGGTAAACTTCTTCATTTCCATAAGCTTTTTGAAGTTTTGAACCTTTTAATGGTTCAAAAGGATATTCACCAAGTCTCATTGTTCCTCCCATTGGAGATTCATGAGTTCTTAATTGCTTGTTTCCACTTTGGTCAATAAATTCATCTATTAAATATATTAATGGATTTGTAGTTTCAGGGTTAAATTCAATTGAATTTGCATCTTCAAGCCCAAGTACATTTTTAGCAAATTCAATAATTGCTAATTGCATTCCTAAACAAATACCCAAATATGGGATTTTATTTTCTCTTGCATATTTAATAGCTGCTAATTTTCCATTAACACCTCTTTGTCCAAATCCACCTGCAACTAAAATACCATCAGATTTTCCAATGATTTCATAAGCTCCAACATCTTCGATTCTTTCACTATCACACCAGTGAATGTTTACTTTTGTGTTTAAGTGTGCACCTGAGTGAATTAAAGCTTCAATTAGTGATTTGTAAGACTCTTTTAAATCTAAATATTTTCCAACAAATGCAATTGTAACTTCATCTTTTGGAATTAAAATATTTTTTACTAAAGTATCCCATTTTTCCATATTTGGTTTAATTTTAACGTTAAAATGTTCAGATAATGGAGTTAAGATTCCTTCTTTTATAAACTGTAATGGAACTTGATAAATAGATTGTGCATCACCAGCTTCAATAACTGCGTTTCTATCAATATCACAAGCAAGGGCAAGTTTATCTTTTAAAGCTTTTGGAAGTTCTCTTTCTGTTCTACAAACTAACATATGAGGCGTAATACCAATTCTTCTTAACTCTTGAACTGAGTGTTGAGTTGGTTTTGTTTTTAACTCACCAGCTGCTTTAATATAAGGAACTAAACTTAAGTGAATATTCATAGTATTAGTTTTTGGTAACTCATGTCTAATAGATCTGATTGCTTCCATAAAAGGTAAACCTTCAATATCACCTACTGTTCCACCAAGCTCTATTATTAAAAAATCATTATCTTCTGCAACTGCATAAATTCTTTCTTTTATTTCATCAACAACGTGAGGGATTACTTGAATAGTTTTACCTAAGTAACCACCTTCTCTTTCTCTTTTAATTACACTTTGGTAAACTTGTCCCGTAGTAAAACTATTTTTCTTTGTTAAAGTAATATCAATGAATCTTTCATAATTCCCTAAATCAAGGTCAGTTTCAGCACCATCTGCTGTAACAAAAACTTCTCCATGCTCAAGTGGACTCATTGTTCCTGGATCTACGTTTAAATAAGGATCGATTTTTAGCATACTTACTTTAAAACCAGATTGTTTTAAAATAGTAGCAATTGAAGCAGAGGTAATCCCTTTACCAAGGGAACTAAGAACTCCACCTGTTACAAATATGAATTTTGTCATTAATGCTCCATGAAAATAGTTAATAAATATATATCGCGATTGTATCTAAGTATTGATAATAAGTAAGTTAAGTAAGGTGTTTTGAGCTTTAGGAATAAGAAAATTTTCTTATTCCTAATTAAAATTATTTAAGTTTATCCATTCTTGGATAAATGAATACAGCTTCTCTAAATACTACAACTTTCGTTGGATCTTCTTTTGCATAAGCCTTTAAAGTAACAGGGATTGGTGTATCTTTAGTAGCATCATTTACTAAAATTTTATCTGTTTCTAAAATTACTACTTTTTTAGCAAGTTTTCCAGGACTTAATGTAAATGGTTCAAATCTTTTTATAACTATGTCTGGATTATTTACAACTTCTAATTCAAAAGTTAAAGTTTTTGACTCAGTATTTTGGAATAATAAAACAAAATTATTAGCAACAACATTGTCTTCTTTTACCTTATAAAGTTGAGTAGTTTTATTTATATTTAAAAGCATATACTCTTTTTCTCCACCCATTACAAATAATAGTGCAATAACTAATGATAAAGCAACCGCATACATTATTGTTGATTTTCTAACCATTTTTGTTGGAATGTTATTTTTAATAGCATTTGTACTTGACCATTGAACAAGTGAAGGTTTTCCAAGTTTTCCCATAACTGTAGTACATGCATCAACACATTCTAAACAGTTAATACATTCAAGTTGTAAACCTTTTCTAATATCAATATGAGTAGGACAAACAGTAACGCAAGATTCACAAGTTGTACACTCATTTGCAGCATCTGGTAAATCTTTTATTTTAAAAATAGTTTTTTCTTTGTGATCATTATATATTTCACCACCTCTATTTGTTGAGTAAATAGCTTGGAAAGTATCATCATCATAAAGTACTGATTGAACTCTTGAATAAGGACAAATATAAATACAAAAATCTTCTTTTAGAAAAACAACATCATAAACTAAAAATGCAGTAATTGCTAAAACAAAACCAATTAAAAAAAGATGCTCACTTGGATCTTGTAAATATGCAAAAAAATCTTCAGGTGGTACAAAATACCATAAAAAGTCAGCTGCTGCAATAAGTGCTAAGCAAGTCCAAATTAGAATACCAAATACTTTTTTAGTTTTGTTTTCTGTTTTACTTAAATCAGGATCTTTTTGTTTATTTTTAATTCTTCTAAGACCTAATAATTTTGATTCAATTAAATCTCTATAAATTACTCTAAATATAGTTTGAGGACATGCCCATCCACACCATGCTCTCCCACCTAGAGAAGTTGCTGCAAATATTCCTAGGAATAAAAGCATTAGTAAAAATGGCATTAAATATAATTCTTGCATATCAAAGGCAGTTCCTAATAAATGTAACTGCTTTTTGTCAAAAGATAATAAAAATATATGATTTCCATCAATTCTAATAAATGGTAAACCTAATGCAACAACGGTTGCAATTACGTAACCAACATACCTTTTTAATCGATAAGGCGTTTTATCTAAAAATTCGTTCGTTTTAGTCATTATAAAACCTTTTTTATACTTTTTTGTAATTTTATATAAATTATCCTTATAATTTGCATAATTAATTATAAGTCTAACTTATAATTAGAATAATATTTATTGAGTATTATTCATTAGTTTGTTATATAAATCTATTTTTTCTTTTACATTTTTAACTATGGTATCAAAAGAAATAATATTAAAATTATTTATATTAGGATAATTATTTATTATAACAGAAAAGTTTTCAATTAATTGTTTTAAATTATCACCTTTAATAACTGGAATATTTAAATTTGTAATTAATTCCTCATCATAGTTTTTATCAAATCTTTTAAATAAAACTGGAAAATTTCCACAAGCTAGAGATTCAAGCGCACTTTGTAAAGATGCTGTTAAAAGATACTTTGAATTTTTAATAGTTTGTACATACTCTTCTTCATCAATAACATTTGAAAAATAGTCTAAAAATACTTTTTCATTGCCTAAGAAAAAATAGTGTCCCATTAACATATTTATTTCTTGTTTTTCAGATTCTTTTGCCATTTCTAAAAAAATATTATTATAATCATCATCACCAAAGAATATGGTTTTATCCAATTTATTTAAATTGGTATTATCCGTTTTATTATAAATTGATGAATCAACAATTATTCCTTTGATTTCATCATCTATTCCATAAACTAAAGTACAAAAATCTGTCATATCTTTTTTCATATTATCATTTATTTCAGGAGTATCATAAATTAAAATATCTCTTTTTTCCATAATATTGTGTAAATTTCTGATTACATCAATATTTACATATCTTCTTATTCCTAATAAATCTTTTGCAAATGCTCCTGCTCTAAAATCACTTGTACATAAAATTGGATCAAATTCTTTTAATGCATTGGCAATAGCTGCACATCTTTTTGTAGCTTCAAGCCCAATTGTATGCCCACTTTTCGCGTATAAATAAACTTGCATGTATCAACCTTTAAAAATTATTAATTATTAATATTAGTTTTATTCTATAAAAATAAAATAAATAAAACCCTTAAATTAGAAAAAATGATTATCCTTAAGTTAAAGATTAATTGACTAGAATTTATAAAATAATAATAAGGAAGATTTATGAAGGTTTCATTAAAAAAGATTATGTTGTATTTTTTTATTTTGTTTGGACTAATAACAAATATAAATGCAGATGAGGGAAAATTAACAGGTGGTTCAATGCATGAAATACCAAGTTGGTTTAAAGAGAGTTTTTTAGATATAAATGAAGATATTGAAGAGGCAAAAGCAAATAATAAACATTTTATGGTGTTTATGGATTTAGAGGGCTGCCCTTATTGTACTAAAATGTTAAAAGAAAATTTCTTTGCACAAAATAAAACAAGTGATTTTATTAAAAAATATTTTGATGTAATTGAGATAAATGTAAAAGGAAGTAGAGAAATTGCATGGGATGAAAATACTACTTTAACAGAAAAAGAGTTAGCAGAAAAATTAGAAATTCAATATAGTCCTACAATTTTATTCTTTAATTATGAAAAAGAAGTTGTTGTAAGGGTAAATGGATATAGAAATCAAAATGATTTTAAATATATTTTAGAGTTTGTTCAAGGTAAACATTATGAGAAACTAACTTTGAGTGAATATATTTCAAAAGTTGAAAAACAAAATCTTTATACATTTAAAGAAAATAAAATGTTTAAAAAACTAAAAGATTTATCAAAAGTTTCTACACCACTTGCTGTTATTTTTGAGGATGGATCTTGTACTCAATGTGATTATTTTCATAATAGATTATTAAAAGAAAAATCAGTTGTATCAGAATTGAAAAATTTTACTATTGTAAGACTTGATGCAAATAGTGATGATGAGATTATTGATGTAGATGGAAATAAAACAACTGCAAAAAAATGGGCTTTAAAAATTAATTTAGATTATAGACCTGGTATTTTACTTTATGATAATAAAAAATTAATTTCAACAATTGATGCACTATTATTTCCATTTCATTTTAAAGAAGTGCTTAGATATGTAAGTGGAAAACATTATGTACAGTATCCAAAAAGTTATTTAGATTATTTAAAAGTAAGACAAGATGAACTTATAAAAAAAGGTGTGACTATAGATTTAGGTGAATAAGAGAGCTGCTAAGGCAGCTTTCTTTAATTCTTTTTACTAAGAAGATTTAAATTTAAATGAATAATATCTAAAGCAGCAGGTGTTATTCCAGATATTAAACTTGCGTTGTATAATGTTGGTGGTTGGTGTTTTGCTAGTTTTTCTATTACTTCATTTGATAATCCAGCAAGTCCTTTGAATGAAAAGTTTTCTGGTATTATTGTTTTTAGCATTTTTTTCATTTTTTCAATTTGCTTTTGTTGTTTTTGAATATATCTGTAATATTTTGCTTCAATAATAATTTGCTCTTTTAAATAATCTTCTAAATGAGCGAACGAAGGAACTAAAATATCAAATTTAGGAATATCAATTGTATTTCTTCCTATTAAATCCACAAGTAAAACTCTATCATTGATTTTATCTTCACCAATTGATTCAAGTATTGCTAAAGTCTCTTTTTTAGAAGTTACCCATTCATTTGCCATAAATTCTATTGCATCATTTAAAACTTTTCTTTTGTTTTCAACTTTTGCCATAATTTCATCATCAATAAGTCCCAGTTCATGACCATATTGAGATAGTCTTAAATCAGCATTTTCTTCTCTTAAAAGAAGTCTATATTCAGCACGTGATGTAAACATTCTATATGGTTCATGAGTTCCTTTTGTAACTAGATCGTCAATTAAAACACCAATATATGCTTCATCACGTCTTATTATAAATGGCTCTTTACCATCTATTGCTAAACAAGCATTTATTCCAGCCATTAGCCCTTGAGCAGCTGCTTCTTCATAACCTGTAGTTGCATTTATTTGACCTGCATTATAAAGGTTTTTGATTTTTTTAGTCTCAAGTGTATGTTTTAATTCAGTAGGATCAACATAATCATACTCAATTGCATAACCATATCTTACAATTCTTACATTTTCAAGACCTTTTACTGATCGAATCATCTTTTTTTGAACATCAATTGGAAGTGAACTTGACATACCATTTATGTAATATTCTGTGCACATTGCTGTTTGTGGTTCTAAGAATACTTGGTGTCTGTCTCGCTCGCTAAATCTTTTTACTTTATCTTCAATACTTGGACAATATCTAGGTCCAAGTCCTTCGATTTGACCTGTGTAAATTGGAGCTCTATGAAAATTTTCTGCAATTATTCCATGGGTATCTAAATTTGTATATGTAATATAACATGGAAATTGAGTGGGAGAAAAGGTTGATTTATCAGTTCTAAATGAGAATGGAGCTGGTTTTATATCTCCACCATGCATATCCATAACAGAAAAATCAATAGAGTTTGCATCAATTCTTGAAGGAGTTCCTGTTTTTAATCTTCCAACATTCAATCCTAATTCTTTTAATTGAATTGATAATGTACTTGAAGGTAATTCCCAAGCTCGACCAGCTTCATACTTGTTTTCACCTATATGAATAAGCCCTCTCATAAAGGTACCTGTTGTAATAATAACTTTGTGAGATGTGAACTCTTCTGTTAGTTTTGTTTTAACACCATAAACTTCATTTTCGTTTTTTACAAGTAGTGATGTAACTTCATCTTGATAGATATCTAAATTAGGAGTTTCATGGCAAACTTTTCGCATATATTCTCTATATTTGTCCATATCAATTTGAGCACGACTTCCTTGAACGGCTGCACCTTTACTTGCATTTAATATTCTAAATTGAATACCAGCATGATCTGTACAAAGTCCCATTTCTCCACCAAGAGCATCAAGTTCTCTAACTAAATGACCCTTTGCAAGCCCACCAATAGCTGGATTACAACTTGCGGCTCCTATTTGCTCTACTAACATTGTAATTAGTAGAGTCTTTTTTCCCATTCTTGCACTTACAAGTGCAGCTTCGATTCCAGCGTGTCCGCCACCAACAACAATAACATCATAATCCATATTCTTCCTTTTGGTTAAGAGAAAATTATATTTAGAATTTTTATAAATAAACCGTATCTTTTTTTTAAGTTTTTAATTAATTAGTTAAAATTAGCTTCTTAACAATTTTTGGATATTATATCTAAATTTTATCAAAAGGTTTTTTAAGTGTTTACAGGACTTATAAGAGAAATGGCAAAAGTTGTTAGTTTTAAAAACAATTATTTGACACTAAATGCAAAATATAATCCAAAAATTGGAGACTCAATAGCAATAAATGGAGCATGTTTAACGGTTGTAAGAACTACAAGTGATACATTTACAGTTGAATTATCTCCAGAATCTCAAAATATCCTTGCAATGGAAAACTTTAAAGATGAGGTTCATATGGAACCTGCCATGATGATGGGTGATAGATTCGAAGGTCATATTGTTCAAGGACATGTTGATTGTTTAGGGACTGTAAAATCTATTAAATCAAATGGTAATTCAACAGATTTTTTTATTAGCTTACCAAGTCAATTTCTAAAATTTGTTATTCCAAAAGGAAGTGTTACAATTGATGGAGTTTCCCTTACAATTAATGAAGTTTTAGATGACTCTTTTAGACTAACAATCATTCCTCATACTATTGAAAATACTTTATTTAAAAGATATAAAGTTGGAACAAAAGTGAATCTTGAAACAGATATGTTTGCTAGATATATTTATAATATGTTTAAAGGTAGTAATAAAAAAGAGAATAAAATGTCTTGGGATGATGTAGATAAAATTATGGCAAATTATTAGAAATTAATTATTTGTAGTAGCTTTTTTACTATCTTTCGGGTCTTTTATTTCTTTGTTATCTTTTGTTTCTGGTTCAGTAGGAATTTGATTATTATTTGTATATGAATAGAAATATTTTTTCTTTAAAACATTTACATATGGTTTTACTGTTGCTATTTTCATATCAGGTAAATTAGTTATTTCTACTATAGTTCCTACTTTTAAACCTTCAAAAAATATATTATCCATTCCTGAAGTTATAACTTCATCACCTTTATTTATCTCAGCCCAAATAGGAATATATTTAATTAATAATTCATCTTGAGTTTTAGAAGCTGTTACAATTCCTGGAGCTTTGCCTTCACCAATAAAAACAGCATATGATGAGTCTTTATTTCCATTTAATAATCCAACTGATCTTCCATCTTTATTTACAACAATTCCAGCTGCATAATTTTCTGTAATTAGTCCTAAGATATTATCATTTTGAGGAACTTTATCTAGCCAAACTCTTGTAAAATCATTAAAGTTTATATAAGATAAAACTTTTACTAATTCAATTTTAGGTTTTAATTGAGTTAATTCAACTTGAACTAATAACTCTTTTATTGCATCTAGTTGTTTTTGAGTAGCTGTATAAAGTATTTTATATGCTTTTAATTCATTGTTTTCAATTGTTAGATTTTCAATAGTAGAAGCTTGATTAAAATGCTTTTCAACACTATTAGATATATTTATAAATTTATTAATATAAGATATTTTAAAATCATCAAAGAAAGTAAATTTTTTAGCAAGAAGCTCATCTACCTCAAAGAGGTAAGATAAACTAGCTATTATAAATAGTAGTGCAAAAAGGAATTTACGCATTAGTTATAAGTTTAAGTAATTCTGCTTCGTCAAGAACTTGACTTGTTCCATAAGCAACAGATAATAAAGGCTCATCTGCAACTCTTACTGGAAGTTTTATTATTTCAGATAAATATGTATCTAAACCTCTAATTAATGCACCACCACCTGTGATGATAACACCATTATCAACAATATCACTTGCTAAGTCAGGTGGCATATTTTCTAAAACACTCTTAATTGCAGAAACAATCTCTTTAAGGGGTTCTTTAATTGCAATTCTAACGCCTTCACTTCCTAATTCGATAGTTGAAAGTAAACCAGAGTTATCTCTTCCTTTTACTTTCATTTTTAGTTCAGTTTCAAGTTTAATTGCAGTTCCGATTTCTATTTTGATATTTTCTGCTGTTCTTTCACCAATAAATAAATTGAAGTTTTGTCTAACATGTTCGATAATAGATTTATCAAATTTATCACCTGCTACTTTTATAGATTTGCATAAAACTAATCCACCTAAAGAAGTAACACCGATTTCAGTTGTTCCACCACCAATATCAACAATTACATAACCATCAGGATCAGAAACAGGAATACCAGCTCCAATAGCTGCTGCCATTGGTTCTTCTACTAAAAATACTTCTCTTGCACCTGCGCTCATTGCAGATTCTTCAACGGCTTTTTTTTCAACTTGAGTAATACCATAAGGGATACAAATAATAATTCTAGGTCGGATAAAAGATTTTCTTGAGTGTGCTTTTTCAATAAAATATCTAATCATTCTTTCAGTCATTTCAAAATCAGCGATAACACCATCTTGCATTGGGCGAACAGCGTGAATATTCAATGGAGTTTTACCAATCATTTGTTTAGCTTCTTGACCAACAGCTAAAATTCTATCTTTTCCATTTCTATCACTTTGAACAGCAACAACTGATGGTTCATTGATAATAATACCTTTTCCTTTTACAGAAACGATAGTATTTGCAGTTCCCAAGTCAATAGCCATATCATTTGAAAACAGACCTATTAATTTATCTAAAAACACTTTTATATCCTTTTTTTATGCGACTTTTGGTTCTTCGGTTTTAAGAACAACTTCTTTTGTTATTGTGATTGTTTTATCTTTATATTTTGGTAGGTCAAACATAATATCTAACATAATATCTTCTAAAATAGATCTTAATCCTCTTGCTCCTGTTTTTCTAACAATTGCTAATTTTGCTAACTCTTTTAGTGCATCTTTTTCAAATTCTAGTTTTACATTATCCATTTCAAAAAGTTTAATGTATTGTTTGATTAATGCATTTTTAGGTTCAGTTAAAATATGAACCATATCATCTTCAGTGATTTCATTTAATGTAGCAATCATATGAAGTCTTCCTATTAATTCAGGAATTAAACCATATTTTACTAAATCATCTGCTTCTACTTTTGATAAAACTTTATCATGGTCATTTTTACCTTTTTTATCTTGATTAAATCCAAGTACATTTGAACCTTGTTTTTTCTTGATAATATCTTCTAAACCATCAAAAGATCCACCACAAATAAATAAAATATTAGTAGTATCAACTTGTAGAGCTTCTTGTCCTGGATGTTTTCTTCCACCTTTTGGAGGAACATTTACCACAGCACCTTCAACAATTTTTAGTAATGCTTGTTGAACACCTTCACCTGAAACATCTCTTGTAATTGATCTATTTTCACTCATACGTGCAACTTTATCAACTTCATCAATAAAGATAATTCCACGTTCAGCTTTTTTGATATCACCATCAGCTGCTTGAACAAGTCTTGTTACAACATTTTCAACATCATCACCAACATAACCAGCTTCAGTTAAAGATGTTGCATCTGCAATTGCTAAAGGAACATCAAGATATTTAGAAATAGTTTGAGCAAGTAAAGTTTTACCTGAACCTGTTGGTCCTATTAATAAAACATTTGATTTACTTAATTCTGTATCATCTTCAATTTCATGATGTCTAAAAATTCTTTTGTAGTGATTATAAACAGCAACACTTAGAACTTTTTTAGCTCTATCTTGTCCTACTACATACTCATCTAGTATTGATTTTAGTTCAGCAGGAGTTTTGATTTTAATCTCTTTTGCTTCAATAGGATCTATTTTAGATTGTTTTTGTGAACCAGGAAGATCTCCTGTCATAATTTCATTTGCAGCAGTTACACAAGATTTACAAATACAAGCGTTGTCTCCTGCGATTACTGGATTATCTTTAGTATCTGTTGCGCCACAAAAGTCACATATAATTTTACTCATTTTATTACCTATCTTATTTTCTATTAAAAGGAATGCCTCTTTTTGTATCTACTACAAAACCAGCTAATTCTTTTACATATTTATTTTCATCAGTTTCTAATAACTCTTTAGCAACCTCTTGTAAAGGTTTTCCAGATTCAAAAAGTTCTCTGTATGCATGTTTAACTGCATCAATATCTTCTCTATTATCAAATCTTCTTCTTAATCCTGTAAGATTAAGACCTCTTAAAACAGCTTTATTCCCTTCTGCTAAACAAAATGGAGGAATATCTTGAGCAACTGCTGATGCACCACCAATCATTGCTTGAGTTCCAATTTTACAAAATTGATGAATTGGTGTTAATCCACCAACAACAACAAAATCAGCGCACTCAACGTGACCTGCAAGTGTTGCACCATTTGCAAAAATACAATTGCTTCCAATAATACAATCATGTGCTACGTGAACATATCCCATAAATAGATTGTTATCGCCAATTTTAGTGATTGAACCACCACCGATTGTTCCTGGATTAAATAAAGTGTATTCTCTTATTTTATTGTTATCTCCAATGATTAATTCAACATCTTCTCCGTTGAATTTTAAATCTTGAGGAATAGTTCCAATTGATGCATGGGAAAAAATATGATTGTTTTTTCCAATAGTTGTTTTTCCAGCTATTAAAGTATGTGAATCAATAACTGTACCATCACCAATTTTTACATCTTTTTCAATAATTGTAAAAGCACCAATAGTGATATTATCACCTAAAATGGCACCTTCTTCGATTATTGCAGTTTTGTGAATATTATTCATTTATTGCCTACTTGTTATTTATCAACTATCATAGCTTTTAATTCTGCTTCAGCTGTTAATTTTCCATCAACATAAGCTTTTCCTATTAGAGTCATTAAAGAACTTTTCATTCTAACAACTTCTAATTCATAATCTAATCTATCACCAGGTTTTACAGGATTTCTAAATTTTGCTTTATCAATACTCATAAAGTAAATTACTTTATTTTTCATTTGTTCGTCTGTTAAATCTGAGCTTTTAAGAGCAAGAACACCACCACATTGTGCCATTCCTTCTAAAATTAGTACGCCTGGATAAATTGGATGACCTGGAAAGTGCCCTTGAAATGCAGGTTCTGAAATAGAGATGTTTTTAAAACCTTTAATAGATTTTTTAACCTCCATATCAGTGATTCTGTCAACAAGTAACATTGGGTATCTGTGAGGAATAATTTCTTGAATTTGCGTAATATCTAACATATAATATCCTGATTTTTTATTGAATGAGAATTATTATATCTAAAAAAAAATTAGTTTTGAATTATCTTAGAAACATTTTGAGAACTTCCATTTCTTAGATAATCTCTAAGTAATTTTGAATTCTCAAAAAATAATCTTCTATTCATATTTTCATAATCATTTAACAGATTTTTCAAACTTACATCTTCTTGTAAAAATTCACTATGTAATGCTGGTTTTCCCATTTTTTCAAAGAAAATATTTGCAAGACCCACAAAATTTAATTTTACAAACATTTTTCCTATGAAAAAATCAAATTTTTTAGCAATATACGAAAGTGTAAAAGGAGTTCCAATAAGTGCTGCTTCTAAAGTTGCAGTTCCTGAACAAATAAATGCATAATCAACATCTTTTAAAGCTTCATGAGTATTTTTTGAAATAGTAAATTCTTTGATATCACCATAAAGTTTTTTGATATACTCATCATCAAATTTAGCAGGAATTATTAAAATATACTCTTTATTTGGAATTTTTTTAACTAATTCTTTGAAAATTGGCAATAAATTATTGATTTCTGTTTTTCTACTTCCTGGCATAAAAGCAATTTTATTAGTATTTGAAAGTTCATTTTTGAACTCTTTTATCTCATCAAGAAGAGGATGTCCAACATATGTGATTTTATTTTTATCTGTATAAATTTCACTTTCAAATGGAATAATAGAGCAAAGTTTTGTGCAATACTTTTCAAGCTTTGCAACTCTTCCTTTTTTCCAAGCCCATGCTTGAGGTAAAATATAGTAAATAATTTCTTTAGTAGGATATGTAGCTCTTAATTTTTTTGCAAGTGGAAGGTTAAATCCTGAACTATCCATTAGTAATACTTTATCACAAGTTGCAGCAAGTTCAACCAATTCATCCCTTAATTTAAAGAAGAATCTTAGTTTTTTTATGGCATCTACAAATCCCATGATTGCTAAAGAAGTTAAATCATAAAGAGGATTTCCAAGCTCTTTATCAAAAACACCAAAAAACTCAACATCAGCACTTAAATGTTTTTTTAACTCTTTTAAGTGAACATTTGAAGAGGCTTCCATGGCGCAAACTAGAAGTTTCATATAATTTCTTCTTTTATATCTTCATATGTTTCTGCGTTGATTTCGATTTCGTATTTTTCATTTTTGATTAAATCTAGAACTATAATTGCACTTAAATCGTATGGATTTTTTAGAATATTGTTTCTTACTTCAAGTTCTTTTTGAAAACTCAAAGGATTATACATAAGCTCTTTTACATTTTTATATGAAGTATCTGCAAATAGATTGAAAGTTATAATATCAATGATTTTTACTTCATCTTTATTTAAATAATTAATTCCATCTTTTTCGTATTCAATTCTTCCATTTGTTTTATTTCTATTGATTGTTGAATAACAAAAAATATAAGAAGGAAGAACTTGTTTTGCAACTATTACTTTTGCACTAAAAAGTCTATAATTTAAAAATCTTTGTTTAATGATTTTATAATTAGCTCCAGACTCTTCAAGCTCATTTCTTCTTTTATAAAGTTCAAGTCTCTCTTCAATAGATTCAGGTAAAACTTGATTTGATATGGGATTAAACATCTCATCCATAATTTTATCTTGTGCAACTCTTTGGGCACTAAGACCAAATAAACAACCACAATAATTTTGTCTATATAAAGAGTTTTCTTTTACTTTTTGCCCTTGAATCTCAGCACCATTTCCAGCTTTATAATCCCTATAAATAAACTCTAAACCGCTTAAAGATGATAAGTTATTTCCAATGATTTCTAATTTTTCTTGGGATTTTTTTGGAGAAATTAAAAGAGTTGTTGTAAATTTATTATGTCCTAACTCTTTTGCTTTTTGAACTGTAACATCAAGTCTGTCATCATAACAAACTGTACATCTATCACCTTTTTCAGGTAAATGCTCCATTCCTTTTACTTTTTTTAACCACTCTTCAAGGTTGTAAGGACCTTCAAGAAGCTTTATTCCTAATTTTTTACAAGAGTATTCAACATCTAAATATCTAAGTCTGTATTCACTATATGGATGAATATTTGGATCATAAAAGTATCCCACAAGTTCTTCTTGTGGAAATTCTTCTTGAACTCTTTCTAAAAAATAATGACTATCAACGGCACAACAAATATGTACTAACAATATAAAACCTTTAAATAATATAATTTGATATAATTATAGTAAAAGTTTTTAAAACAAAGGATTAGTCATCAGAAATTTAGCTATTTTTATCATGTTTTCATTTTTATTTGTAGGATGTGCAACAAAAGAAATACAACCTCAAAATTCAGCAAGTGCCACAATATTATTTAAAACACCGCAAATGAAATTTTACGATAAAGGGTTTATCTATAAATTCAAAGATTTTACACAAGTTCAGATTTTTACAGCAGGAACTGCAATTTTAGATATGAAAATATATGAAGATAAGATTTGTAGAAGTACTTTTAAGTGTCAAGATTTAAAGACATTTAATAAAGAAAATTTATCATCAACATATCCTGATAATTTCTTAAAAGAGTTATTTGAAAGAAATGAAAGAGAGATAATTCATAGAGATATTGAGAATGGAATTTTAATAAAAATAAAAAGAGACTAGCAAATAGCTAGTCTTTTTTTAATTATAGTTTTTTAAGTCTTGCATAACCAGCTTTTATTAGTTTTAAAAGGGGTTTTCTATATGAGCTAAATACATATTTTTTGATTTCATATGCGATTCTTCCTTGAACATGAATTAATCCATATAAATTCCCAGCTGCGTATTTCCCACCAAGTGCTATTAAAATACCTTCTAATTTTGGATCACAAGCGATTAACTTTTTCTTTTTTATAAGTCTTAAAATATTTTGACCAGCATTTGTTCCACTAATTCTTGCAATCGTAACATTTGGAGGCATTATTTCGCCTTTTTTGTTTTTGATTTCAGCCATATCACCTATTGCAAAAATATTAGGATATTTATTTGATTGCATAAATTCATTTACGATGATTTGCCCACGGCCATTTTTTTCAACATCTAATTCAGAGGTAATTGTAGAAGCTTCAATTCCACCTGTGAAAATAATAAATGAATGATGAATTTTAGTACCATTTGAAAGCTCTAAGTGATCTTCATTACATTTTAATAATTTTGTATTTGTAATAACATTAATTCCTAAAGATTTTAATCTTTGGTGGGACATACTTATTAGTTCTGAAGTAAGTCCAGGAAGAATAGTATCAGAACTACTTACAAGCGAAATTTTTAGATTATCACAAGAAAAGTTTCCTCTTTTGAAAAACATTTTAGAGTTGTATGCCATTTCAGCTGCGATTTCAACACCTGATAAACCAGCTCCAACAACAACAATATGTGTGTCATCACACTGTTTTGCTTCAAATTGGATTTTTTTGAAAAGTTGGTTTTCAAAACTTTGTTTAAAAAACATTGCCCAATGAAGTTTTTTGATATCGTGGGCATTATTTAGTCCTGGAATTTGAGGAGGAAAAAAAGTTCTAGTTCCCGCTGCCATTACTAAATAATCATATTCAACGATTTCTTGCTCTTCTGTATAAATCTTTCTAGCTTCTTTATCTATTTTTCTAACTTTTAAATTTTTATATTCTAAATAGGGATGGTCTAGTCCCATACATAATGTTGTTAAATCAATAGTAACATCTGCGATGTTAGATTTGTTTGCAATTAAATCGTAAACTTCTGGTTGTAAATTGTGAAAAGTGTGTTTATCAATCAGGGTAATTTTAATATTTTTATTTTTAACTAATTCTTGTAATGCGTAAATTCCTGAATATCCACCACCAATAATTACAACTTTTTCCATATAATATAATCCTTTATTTTTTAGAAATTCTACAAAAAATTTATAGCCCATTTATAGCGACTTTTAAATTTAAATACTGATTGTATAATATGATTTTAATAAAAAAAGAACTTTTCTTATATGTTTTTGAATATATATAAAAGATGTTTATAAATGACACTTTATTGTCACTTTTAAAACTAACAACAGAATATTTAAGTAAAATAGAAAATAAATAAAATAATTAGGAATATATAATGAAATATGTAGGAGCACACGTAAGTGCAAGTGGTGGAGTTTATAACGCACCAATAAATGCTATGGCAATTGGCGCAAAAGCATTTGCACTTTTTACAAAAAATCAAAGACAATGGGCTGCAAAAGAATTAGATACAAAAACAATTGATAAATGGTTTAAAGAGTTAGAAAAATCAGGAATTCAAGCAAAACATATTTTACCCCATGATTCATATCTTATAAATCTTGGACATCCAGAATTAGAAGCAAGAGAAAAGTCTCTAAATGGATTTATTCATGAGATTGAAAGATGTGAGATATTAAAACTTGATAGATTAAATTTTCATCCAGGTAGCCACCTTCGTAAAATAAGTGAAGAAGAGTGTTTAAATAATATTGCAGAGTCTATGAACAAAGCAATAGATGTTACAAAAGATGTAAAACTAGTAATTGAAAACACAGCAGGACAAGGAAGTAACCTTGGATATAAATTTGAACACTTAGCTTATATTATTGATAAAATTGAAGATAAAAGCAGAGTTGGAGTTTGTATAGATACATGTCATATGTTCACAGCTGGTTATGATATAAGAACGCGTGAAGCTTATGATAAAACTTGGAATGAGTTTGATCAAATAGTAGGATCTAAATATCTTATGGGAATGCACATAAATGATTCAAAACCAGAACTTGGAAGTAGGGTTGATAGACATGATTCTTTAGGTCTTGGAAAAATTGGTTGGGATGCTTTTAGATTTATTATGAATGATGATAGAATGAATGATATTCCACTTGTTTTAGAAACAATAAATGAAGAGATTTGGGCGCAAGAAATTCAAGCTTTATATGACTTAGTAGAGAAATAGATTTTAAATCTATTTTCTACAAGTGTTTAGAGTAATTTATGGCATCTTCTAAATTTGAAAAAGATTTTTGATTTTCTTTGCATAAATCAAAATTTGCCTTTTCCAGCTTTTTAGCAATTCTTGGATTAAGACCTGAAAAAATTAGCTTTTTATCTTTACTTTCAAAATTATCAACAATTGATTTTAAAGCAACCATTGCTGTCATATCAATTATACTTACATTTTGCATATTTAAAATCACAATATTTGTATCTTCATTTGTTCTAAGGAGTGTTTTTAAAGCATTTTGAGCTGCTCCAAAAAACATAGGACCATTAATATCATAAATAGAAATATTCTCAGGAATATCTGGATGAACGCTTAGATTTTTTGTGTTCACAAGTTCGATTGAATATAAATCAATAGTTCTTTTGATAAATAAAATAGATGCAAGTCCAATTCCCACCGCAACAGCTATTTGCATATCTAGTAAGACTGTTAAAATAAAACAAATTAAAAGAACATATACATCATCTTTTGGTGCAACTTTTATAATATTTACAAAGTGTTTCACCTCAGACATATTCCAAGCAACAATAAATAAAAGAGCAGATAAAGATGCCATTGGTAAATATGATAAATACTGAGCTAAAAATGTTATAGATACTAAAATAAAAAGTGAATGAACAACTGATGATAGTTTTGAAGTTCCACCTGATTTTATATTTACAACTGTTCTTGCAATTGCAGCAGTTGCTGGAATTCCTCCAAAAAATGGAACAATCATATTTGTTATTCCTTGACCAATTAACTCTTTGTTTGGATCAGTTTTATTTCCTGTCATTCCATCACTAATAACAGCACATAATAGTGATTCTAATGCTCCTAAAATTGCAATTGCAATACTATGTGGAAGTAGGGCATAAAATAAATCAAGGTTTATCTCTTCCATTTTTAAATAAGACCAAGGCAGAGAAAACTGTAAAGGAATAGGAGGTATTCCATTTCCTTCTAAACCATTAATACTATATTGAAAAGTTGAAGCGATTGTTGATATATTCATATTTGGAATATAATAATTAAAAAAAGCCACGATAACTGTACTAAAGCTTAGAGCAATTAATGCAGAAGGAATTTTACTTTTTGTTTTTTGCCATAAAATAAGTAATGTAAGGGTGAATAAACCTGTTAATAATTCAGAAGTTTTAAGTGTAGGAAAAGAGATAAAAAGTAAATATATTTTATCTAAGTAAGAACCACTAAAATTCTCAATACTTAAACCAAAAAAATCTTTTATTTGAAAAGTTGCGATTACAACAGCGATTCCGGAAGTAAATCCTACAGTTACAGGATAAGGAATTAACTCTATTAATGTTCCTAATTTAAAAAGACCAATTAATATAAGAATTATTCCTGATAATAAACCACAAACCAAAAGACCAGAAATTCCAAATTTCTGCACAATTGGAATTAAAATAACAACAAAAGCAGCCGTTGGTCCTGAAATATTTATTTTACTACTTCCTAAAATTGCTGCAAAGAATCCAGCAATAATTGCTGTATAAAGACCAAGCTGAGGTGGCACTCCCGTTGCAATGGCAAGTGCCATTGATAAGGGTAAGGCAACAATTCCTACGGTTAGACCGGATAAAATATTGTTTTTCATTTGTTTCTCTTTTTAGATTTTCTTGATGAATCTATTTTATATTTTGAGTTTTTTAATCTTTGTATCATAGCAGAAGAGATTTTATACATACTATTAATATTCTCTCTTAAGTTAGGATTTTTTTCATTATTTCTTGCAGTTTCATAAAAACCAAGTAAGTTTATATAATCAATTTCTTTTAAAAAAGGATAAAAATAAATTGATTTTCCCTCTTCTAAAATCCATTCGCTAAGAAGTGATAAGATTATTTGTTCAGGAATCCATTTATCACCTTCTTGTAAATTTGATTCAATTTGTTTTACAAGAGCATTATAATAAAAGATTAAAGCTGCATCATTTGGAAGAAGTTTTCTATTATTTTGTTTTGCTTGTTGAATTGCTATAAATGTTTTTAGTTGGTAAGCGTTGATGATAGATTTACTAAGATTAGAATTTAACTGTTGAATATTTTTTTCTATTTCACCATTAAATTCAGTTTTTCCCAAATCAATTTTATAACTTTCATTTTCTATATTTAATAAAAGTTCTTCAATTACTGTTTTTATATAAATTAATAAAGCATCGGTTTTAATGTCTCTTAAAAGTTTTATTTTTATTTGTGCAGAGTTCATGCGAATCCTAAGTTCCAATATGAAATAGATTTTAAATCAAAAATACTTAATAATGAATTAAGTTCATTTTATTAATTTAGATTCAATTTGACTTTAATATAAATTTAATTATAATTAGAAAAAATTATGGATATAAATGAAAAGTAAAATAAGTGATGAATTAAATAAAGTAAAAAAAGATTTATACTTAAAAGCAGCAGCTGTATATTTTGATAAAAGTGGTTATAAAAACTTCAAAATTTCACATCTAGCAAAAGAGTTAGAAACATCTGTGGGTACAATTTATAATCTTTTTATTTCTAAAGAAGATTTGTATTTAGAATATCTTATTTTGAAACTTCAAAACTTTTTAGAGACTTTAAAAGAAAAAGAGACACAAAATCCAAAAGAAAATCTAGAGTTATATCTTTCTTGTAAATATGAGATATTTATTCAAATAGATAAAAATACAGATGATACAATAACAAATGATCCATATTTTTTCCACAAACTAGATATTTCAAATCATGCAATAGTTGATGAGATTTATGATTTTTTAATTAGACAATTTAAAGAGCTGTATCCCAATAAAAATATGAATTATAAACATATTGCAACATTATTTAAAAAATTATCAGATGGATTTATTGAGAGTTATTTATTGGAAAAATATGATACGAAAAATATTGTGAGAGATACAATAGAACTTTTTTTCTATGGATTAGATAAAAAGTAATATTGTATCTTTTATATTAAAGTTGATAAATCTTAAAAGTTAAATCTTCTTTCTTTTCTTTGATTTTAGCTTCCCAAAATTCAACTTTCTTTTGATCTTTAGGTTGAGCAAATAATCCTTCCTTGTTTATGTTGATAAGCATTTTTTGGGCTGTTAATACGCCTTTTGATGCTGCAAATTCTATTAATTCTATGCCTTTTTCATTATCAACTTTTGTATTTATACCTTGAAGATAAAATCTTGATAATTGATATGCTGCATTTGGGTCAATATCACTTGAATCTTTTAATAATTCAAATGATTTATTTACATCTTTTTTAACTCCATCACCTTTATAATATAAAAATGCTAAGGCTAAATTTGAATAAAGATTTTTATTTTCTTGGGATTTTCTAAGAAATTTTACAGCCTCAGGATACTCTTTTTTATCAGCATGATAAGTACCCATTCTAAGCTGTGCATAAGAGTTGTTTTTATCCAACAGCTTTTTATAGCAAAATAGTTTTGAATCTATATTTTCTATTTCTTGACAAAGATTAGCTTCATTTAAACTAATTAAATCATCATCTTCAAATTGTAAAAAAGATGGGAAAAAAGATGGCATCTTTAATGCACAACCAGTAAATATAAAAATGACTAAGATTGAAGGTATGATTTTTTTTAACATTTAATTCCCATATATTCTTTTAATAAAGTTATCTGATTTATCTTGATACAAATCATTCCAGTAAACACTTTTTTCTAAATCTGTATCAATTATTTCAGGGTTACTATAAAGTCTTGATAACTCATATTGTGCTTCTTTTACATTATTTTGTGCAGCATATGTGAAAAGTTTTATAGCTTTTTTATTGTCATCGTTTGCTAAATAATGAAAAGCTAGTTTATAAGCTGCAATTGGGTCTACGTCTTTAGTATCTTCAAGTAATTTAATAACAGTATCTTGATTTTTTTCTACACCTAAACCATTATTATATAATTCAGCTAACAAAGAATTAACGTAAAAATTTCCTTTTTGCTTTGCGAATAAATATCTTTGTAATGCCTCTTCATAGTTTGCATTTAATTGTGCATTTAATCCAAGTCTTAATTGTGCAAATGAATTTTTATATGAAATTAAATCATAACAATCCATTTCAAGTTTTTTATTTGGATTTTTACAACTATCAGCAATTGCTAATTCATTTGGTAGAACTTTCATAGCTTCACTATGATCAGCACAAGCACTTAATAAAAATAAAGAAAGAGTCATGGTTATGAAAGAAGATCTTGCAAGTTTAAACATTGGAATCCTTTTTGATAAGCTTTAATTTTTTACAATTCTATCAAGTTTTTTATTCATAAGTAGTTAAGTCATATTAAAGTATCATATTCTTTTTAATGGGAGTTAAAATGATATTTATAGTGTTCTTTTTAATTATAGTATTTATAATAATAGCTTTAAATCTGCATAATCAAACTAATTTAAATGAAATAGAAGAATATCTTCAAAAAAACAATTGTCAAAATATAGTTTACGCAGAAGGTTCATACAAAGCTTTATGTGAGGATTATTTAATAAATGTAGAAAATAGTTTTACCCTAGATATAAGTAAGAATTCAAAAATAATAAATTATGCACAAATAAAAGATATAAAAACAGATAAAACACAAATAGTTATAAATGATGAAAATAAGATTAAATTTAAAACACAAGAGAAGTTAAATTTATTTCTTACAGATTTAGAAAAAAAATTAAATAAATAGGATTATAAAATAAGAATGAAAGAAGTTATAAACTTTATCAAAGCACAAAATGTTGAGTCAACTAATTTTTTTGCACAATTAAAATGTTCGGTTGAGGAAGCAAAGATTCTTCAATATCTTTCAAAAGAATATGTAAATGGTAGAGATACTTTGGGAGTTATCGATGTTTTAGCAGAGTTTTATGATTTAAAAACATATGCACATTTACCAAAACTTGATTTAATTAAATCTCTTTTAGAGTTTGGTTGGTTAGTTCAAGTATCTTTTGACCAAGTAAAACTAAGTGAAGTGTCAAAACTTGAGTTAATTAATTCAAGTGTTTCTTTATCAAGTGCATATTTAAAAATGCTTGAAAATGGAAGTAATGATTTTGTATTACCTGAAATAAAAAATTATAGTGACCACTTAGAATATTTACAAGATCAATTTTTTAGAATAGATTTAGCACAACAATTAAATGTAGTAAGAAAAAACTTTGATGTAAACTCACCTAGTTTTAATAGATTAAAATCAAAATTAGTTTTACTTGAAAATAGAATTAAAGAAAGAATCAAAGTAACTAGTAACTCAATAATGCTTGAAGATTTTTTCAAAGAAAATGACGTAAATGAACAAGAACAAACTCTTTTTCTAGCCTTATTAAAAGAAGAATATTCAGGCGGAGATGGAAGTTTGCGAGATATGAATTCTTTAATAGAATTAATCTCAAGTGATGATTATGAAAAAATTAAATATAGAAGTTTACTTGAAGAAAGTTCTGCATTAGTGTCTAAATCTTTAATTGATTATGATGAAGTTCTAACACCATTTGGTGGAATTAATAGAAATTTTTATATTCCTGATGAAGTATTGTATAAAATTTCACATCCAACTAAAAAAAGTACAAATGTTGGAAAAATAAAACTAGATTCAATAATCAAAGAACAAGAGATGTTTGAACTTATTTCAACAACTAAAACTTTAGAGGATGTAGTTTTAAATGAAAAAACAAAAGAGACTTTAGATGCACTTTTAAAACAAGTTGATAAAAATGTAATAAATCGTCTGAAACAATGGGGAATTAAAGATAAAAAAAGAGGAATCGAAGCAAAAATAATTTTTTACGGAGTTGCTGGAACTGGAAAAACTCTAACAGCACTTGCCCTTGCAAGATCACTTAAAAAAGAAGTTTTGAGTTTTGATTGTTCAAAAATTTTATCTATGTATATAGGCGAAAGTGAAAAAAATGTAAGAAGTATTTTTGATAAATATTATGAATTAAGAACACAAACAAAATCAGAACCTGTACTGTTACTAAACGAAGCAGATCAGTTTTTAGGTTCAAGAGCTTCAGGTGGTGTTAGCAGTAGTGATAAGATGCATAATCAAATGCAAAATATATTTTTAGAGCAAATTGAAAGATTTGATGGAATATTAATTGCAACTACAAACCTACTTGAAAACCTTGATAAAGCCTTTTCAAGAAGATTTAATTATAAGATTGAATTTGTTAAACCAAACAAAAATCAAAGATTGGAAATTTGGAAAAAACTAATACCAGCAGCTTTACCTTTAGATAAAGATTTTGATATGGAAGAGTTAGCAAAGTATGAGTTAACAGGTGGTCAAATAGAATTAGTTATTAAAAATACTGCTTATAAAATTGCTGTTAGTGATGAGCCAATATTTAAAGTGGAAGACTTTAAAGAACAAATCACAAAAGAGCAAAAAGGTCAATTTGATAGTGAAAATAAAGTAGGTTTCTTTTAAACCTATTTTAGATTTACAGCTTAGAAAAATACTATAAATATAGTATCTTCAATAAAAATATTAATTATAAAAATTTATAATTTATTAAGAAAATAAAAAATAACTGATTTTATTTTCAAATTTTCACTAAAGATTTTATGTTTCTTTTTGTACCAGTTTGTTGTTTATCCTTAGAAAAACATTAAAGTATAAGCTGAAATTTAAAAGGTTAGAATATTATTATTCAATTATTATATAAGTGGCTATTTATCACAAATTTTATTTTGTATTTGTAGATTAAAAACTTTTAGCCTTAAGGATAGAATTAATGACACATATGGAGTTTGCACATCCTTATTTTGGTGCATTTATTATGTTTATAGTAACCTTTGGCGCATTTGGTGCAACTGTATGGCTTTCAAGATACATAAGTAGAAAGATTGCAAGATTAGATACAGAAAAACTAAAAACAACACTTTATGAGTGTGGACCTGAAGTTACAAAACAACCCAATACAATTTCAACACAGTTTTATCTAACAGCATTATTGTTTATTTTATTTGATGTGGAAATTATATTTATGTTTCCTTGGGCAATTAACTTTAAATTATTAGGGTGGTTTGGTTTTGTAGAAATGATATTATTTTTTACATTATTAGCTATTGGATTTTTATACGCATGGAAAAAAGGAGCATTAGAGTGGCACAGCATAAAATAAATTATTTACAAGATAATGGTGCGGCTATTAAATTAACTTCTATTGATAAATTAGTAAATTTTGGACGTTCAAATTCTTTATGGCCTATGACTTATGGATTAGCATGTTGTGCTATTGAGATGATGGCAACGGGAGCTTCAAGATATGACTTCGATAGATTTGGAACAATTTTTAGAGCAAGTCCAAGACAATCGGATGTTCTTATAATTGCGGGAACTCTTACAAAAAAACACGCAGAATTTATGAGAAGATTATATGATCAAATGCCAGATCCTAAATGGGTTATCTCAATGGGATCATGTGCAAATACAGGTGGAATGTTTAATACTTATGCAACTGTTCAAGGTGCTGATAGAATTATTCCTGTTGATATTTATCTTCCTGGATGTGCTCCTAGACCTGAAACTTTACAATACGCTTTAATGACACTTCAACAAAAAATCAGAAAAGAATCAATTTTTAGAAGTATTAAGAAAAAGAGGTTAGTGTAATGAGAAAATATACACCAAAAGATAATGTACAAAAACAAGCATATTTTTCAGATAGATTTTTTGTATCTCCTACACTTGCAAGACTTTCACCAAATGAAGATGAAATTTTTGCTAAGGATTTTGAAGAAATCAACTACAGTATAAATGTTCAAGAAGCTTTCATTGAACATACTCATTTAGTAATTATTATTGATAAAAGTTTTTTAATTTCATGTGTTAAACTTTTAAAAGAGAGACTTGAATATGACATGTTGATGGAATTATCAGCAATTGATTATTTAGCAACACGTGATGGTTATGAAATCTTTTATGAATTTTTATCTTTAAGTAAACACAAAAGAATAAGAATTAAATGTTTCTTACCAAAAGATGAATCAATAGAATCATTAACTTCACTTTTCAAATCAGCAAACTGGAGTGAGCGAGAAATGTACGATATGTTGGGTGTAAAAATTGTAAATCATCCAAATTTAAAAAGACTTATCATGCCAGATGATTGGTACGATCATCCATTGAAAAAAACTTATCCACTTCAAGGTGATGAAACAGCTTCATGGTATGAAGTTGATAAGATTTTTGGAAAAGAAGCAAGAGATATTATCGGACCTGAACAAAGAGATCCAGCAGCAATTGATAGATACGATACAACTAGATTTGCAAGACTTGGGCATGAAGTTCCATTTGATACAGACATTTCACAGTTTGAGCCTGTTACTGCAATTACTTATCAAGAAGAAAATGCACCATTAATGACTAAATTAAAACCTGAAGAATCAGTTGTTTTAAAAAGAAGAAGGTAGAAAATATGCAACAATCAAATAGACTAAAACCTTTTTTTGAGAACATCCATTTTGAGCGTGATGATAATACCATGATGGTAAACTTCGGACCACAACATCCATCTGCTCACGGACAATTAAGACTTATTTTAGAGCTTCAAGGTGAAGAGGTTGTAAAATCAAGACCAATGATTGGATACCTTCACAGAGGTATGGAAAAGATGGCAGAGAATATGATTTATAATGAATTTCTACCAACAACGGATAGAATGGATTATATAGCAGCAACTTCAAATAACTATGGATATGCATTAGCTATTGAAAAGCTTTTAGGAATTGAGGCTCCAAGAAGAGCTGAGATTATAAGAACTATGCTTTTAGAGTTAAACAGAATCACTTCACATCTTTTTTGGCTAGCAACTCACGCACTTGATGTGGGAGCTATGTCTATGTTCTTGTATTGTTTTAGAGAAAGAGAATACGCAATGGACTTAATAGAAGATTATTGTGGAGCAAGACTTACTCATAGTGCAGTTAGAATAGGTGGAGTTCCTTTGGATTTACCATCAAATTGGATTGAAGATTGTGCTAGCTTTTTAGAAATTTTAGAAAAAGAACTTAAAACATATGAAGGACTTTTAACAGAAAATAGAATCTGGAAAATGAGACTTGAAAATGTTGGAGTTATAAGTCCAGAAATGGCAAAAAATTGGGGATGCTCAGGAATTGCATTAAGAGGAAGTGGAATCAAATGGGATTTAAGAAAAGAGATGCCTTATGGGCTTTATCCTGAACTTGATTTTGATGTTCCTATTTCACAAACATGTGATTCTTATGGAAGATATAAAATCTGTATAGAAGAGATGAGAGAATCTTCAAAGATTTTAAAACAATTATTTCCAATGCATGCACAATCTGATACGCAACTAATGGCCCATGCACCAAATTATATCTCAGCTCCAAAAGAGCAAATAATGACTCAAAACTACTCTTTAATGCAACATTTTGTTCTTGTAACTCAAGGTATGAGACCACCTGTTGGAGAAGTTTATGTGGCAACTGAATCACCAAAAGGTGAACTTGGATATTTTGTTGTAAGTGATGGAAGCCCATATGCTTATAGAATGAAACTGCGAACACCTAGTTTTCAACATACTGCTATTTTAGAAGAGCTTTTAGTTGGTTGCCAATTGGCGGATGTGGTTACTATTATTGGTAATCTAAATATTGTTTTTGGTGAGATTGACAGATGAAAAGATTTGATTTAAGATATTTAAAAAATGATTTTTACGACAAGATGTTAGAGCTTATGGATAAACAAATTAGCAGTGAAGAAACAGCAATTATTATGTTTGAAATAGGTGATTTTAATAATATTCAAAAATCAGCCGATGTGATTTATGAAGCTGGGTATACTTTGATGAATTCAATTAAATTTAATGAAGTTGATTGGACTTTAGTTGTTAAAAAACAAAAGCCTGAACCAAAAGCTGTAGAAGAAATTGCCCAAGGGAAAACAGATGAGTAAAAAAGAAATTATATTAAAAAGTGATTTTATTCTATCTTTTGGCTCAATGTTTGCATGTGACAAAGATAGTATAAAAAGTAGCATAATTGAAGCTATTAATAAAAATAGTGCAATATTTACATATATGCACCCAATTGATAATGTTGAATTAAAAGATTATTACAAACAATTTATAAAATACGAAGTAGGAAGTGAAGAAGGAATTTGTACTTTACTTTTAGATACTTTTGTAAAAGAGTGTGATGAAAAAACAAGAGCTTTTATAAATAACCTTGATTTAGGTTATATCTCAGCTGAAAGTTCAGCAGGAGAAGAAGAGTTTGAAGAATCATATGAAAACTATAAAAATTCTAAAAACAAGGTTTTAATTGTTGGAGATGATTTAGTTGGGCATGAAAAAATCGAAAATATAATTAAGCTTTTGGCACTAATTAAAAAATATACAAGTTTTGAAATACTTGTATTAAATGAAGATTTAGAGAATAAAATTAATTCATGTACAAGCTTTGATTTAGAAGAAATTGAAGAGTTGAAATCTTTTAATGGAACATTAATTTATAAACTAGTTGATGAAAAAAACAATGATGAATTAATTGCAAGTAAGACTTTTGCAAATATTGCAAAGGTTGCAAATAATGATGAAATATATATAGCTTTTAATAAAGAAAAAATTAAAAGAACTCTAAAAATAGATGAAAATCTATATGGAACCATTGCAATTTTAAAAACAAAAAACAGTGATGATATTTTTAATGGTTATAAATATAAACAAGTAAAGATTGAAAAGGTTGAAGTATAATGAGTGAAATGATTACACTAACAATTGATGGAAAATCTGTTCAAGCAAAAGAGGGCGAATCTATATTAAATGTGGCACGAGCAAATGATGTATTTGTTCCTGCTGTTTGTTATTTAACAAGATGTTCACCAACACTTGCCTGTAGATTGTGTTTAGTTGAAGCTGATGGAAAACAAGTATATGGTTGTAATACAAAAATAAAACCAGATATGAATATAAAAACGGTTACTCCTTCTATTGAGACAGAAAGACGAGCGATTATGGAAGTTTACGATGTAAATCATCCATTACAATGTGGTGTTTGTGATCAAAGTGGTGAGTGTGAATTGCAAAACTACTCTTTGTATATGAAAGTAGATTCTCAAAGTTATAGTATAAAAGATATTCATAGACCTACTCAACACTGGGGAGTTATGAATTATGATCCAGCACTTTGTATTGTATGTGAAAGATGTGTAACTGTATGTGGTGATATGGTTGGATCAAATGCTCTTAGTACTGTAAAAAGAGATTCTGATAATATTGATAAAGTATTTAAAGATGATATGCCAAAAGATGCATATGCAATGTGGAATAAACTTAATAAATCACTTATTGGTTATGATGCAGATGCCTGTACAAACTGTGGTGAATGTATTTCAGCATGTCCAGTTGGTGCATTGGTTTCCCACGATTTTCAATATACTTCAAATGCTTGGGAACTTAAAAAAATACCAGCTGCAAATCCTCACTCAAGTGATTGTGCTTTTATGTACTATGAAATCAAACATCAGTCAATTGATAAACACGCTACTAAAAAAATCTATAGAGTTACAAATGAACCACATTTTTCAACTGTAAATGGTTCAGGAAGATTTGCCTATGATTTTGAAAACAAAGTAGAACATAAAGATACAAAAGCTTTTAAAGAAGCTATTGAAGCTTTTAAAAAAGCTAAGAATATTAAATTTAATTCATTTATTACAAATGAAGAAGCGATGATTTTACAAAAACTAGCAGATCATACAAAAGCTAAACTTGTAAATGAAGATGCTAGAAGATATAAAGAATTTTTAAAGAACTATTCTAAAACATCTGGAAAAACACTATATTCATCAAAACTAAGAGAAGTTCATGATTCAAACTTTGTAATATCTGTTGGGTCTTATTTAAAATCAGATTTACCAAATGCTAGATATGCATTTAATAACTCTGTTATTATGAATAAAGGTGCAGGTTTATACTTTCATCCAATAGCAGATCCAGTTATGGAAAAAATAGGAAAAAAAGGTAAAACAACTGAGTTTATCTATCACGATGCACTTGTTGAAGAATCAATTTTATATTTCATATTATATAAATTTGCAAAAGATTTACCTGCTGATATTAAATCATATATTGATTCATTTACACAAACAAGAACAAAAACTCTTACAGAAGTTGTAAAAGAAAATGTTGTTGAAATTGTAGTTGATGAAGAAACAGGTGAAGAAAAAGAAGTTAAAAAAGTTGTTTCAAAAAATGTTACAACAGAAGTATCTTATGAGTACACAACACTTGTTGAAGATTTTGGAAAAGATGAAAAATTCTTAGAATTATTAAATGATATGCTTGCTAAAAAAGATACATATTCTTTAATGGTTGGAGAAGATTTAATAACTCATCCAAATAGTGAAAACCTTGCAAAACTTTGTGGAATAATAGATAGATATACAGAATTTAATGTAGTAATAATCCCAACACAAACAAATACTTTAGGTGTTTCACAAATCTGTACACTTTCAAGTGAAATTGATGGATATAGTGTTGGATACAATGTAAAAGCAGATTTTGAATTATCAGCACTTGGTGATGGAAATCTTGATATGCCAGCATTAAACCAACAAGAAGGAACTTTTACAAATATTGATAAAAAAGTAATTCCTACAAATGCAGCACTTGCTTTTAATGGATATACATTAAATGAAATTGCAAATGAAGTATTAAATACAGATATTGAACACACTATTGAATACACTTCAAAACTTCCAATTGAAAAAGGTTATAAGGCAATTGACTTTGATAACTTAGAAAATAAGTTTGGAAATGACCAAGTTGAGTATAGAGGTTATGATATACAATCTTATGAAGTACCAACAGATGATAATGTAAAAGAAATCAATATTGAAAAAATTGTATTAGAGCAAGATGAGATTTTTATTTATAAAGCAAATCCAATAAATCAATTTAATGAATTTACAGCAATAGCACATGAGTTTAAAGAAAATCTACAAGATGGAATTTTCTTCTCAAAAGCTGCTTTTGAAAAACTTGAATTACAAAAAGGTGATAAAGTAAAAGTAAATGCAAATAATCAAGAATTACAATTAAATGCATATCTTGATGTTCAAATAGCTGGAAATATTGCTTATGTTTCTACATTTATGAAAAACTCTTTATCAAATGTTTTATTTAATACATATAGATTTAATAAAGCAAAAGTAGCAAAGGCATAATATGGAAACAAGTATTATTATAGAAACAATAGTAAAAGTTGTACTCGTTTTAGCTGTTTTTTCAGCACTTGCAGGATTTACAACATATATTGAAAGAAAAATATTAGCATTTATGCAAAGAAGACTAGGACCTATGAATGTAGGACCTTATGGATTATTACAAATTGCTGCTGATGGTATAAAATTATTTACAAAAGAAGATTTTATTCCAGCAAATGCAAATAAACCAATCTTTATGGTAGCTCCACTTATAACTGCAGCAACTGCATTTATTGCTATGAGTGCTGTTCCATTTTTTCCTGAATTTGAGATGTTCGGATATACGGTTCGACCAATTATAAGTGATGTTAACGTTGGGGTTTTATTTGTTATGTCTGTTGGTGCAGTTGGACTTTATGGACCATTACTTGGAGGAATGAGTAGTGCAAATAAATGGGCATTACTTGGAGGTGCAAGAACTGCCATTCAACTTTTATCTTATGAAGTGGTATCAGGACTTTCGCTTTTAGCTCCACTTATGATGGTAGGAAGTTTATCTTTAATAGATATTAATAACTATCAATCAGGTGGATTTACTGATTGGATTGTATGGTCACAACCATTGGCATTTTTACTGTTTACAATTGCTGGATTTGCAGAGACTAATAGAACTCCATTTGACCTTTTAGAGCATGAAGCTGAATTAGTTGCTGGATATGCAACTGAGTATTCAGGTATGAGATGGGGAATGTTCTTTATTGGAGAATATGCAAATCTTTTTACAATTTCATTTTTAATTTCACTTATATTCTTAGGTGGATTTAATCCTTTATGGTTTATTCCAGGTGGAATTGCAATTGTTTTAAAAGTTATGTTTTTGATTTTTGTTTTTTTATGGACAAGAGCTTCTTGGCCACATATTAGACCTGATCAATTAATGTGGTTATGTTGGAAAATATTAATGCCACTTGCAGTACTAAATGTTTTAGTTACTGGTTTTGTGATGATGTTCTAGGAGATAATTATGGAATTAAAAGAATTTAAAAATAGAAATATATCAGAAGATTATGTTTGTATACAAGAAGATAATTATCCAAAAACATCTTGGGAAGCTTTCAAACAAGTAGCAACAAGATCTGTAAAAGGTGAACTTTTTACAGGATTAAGAATCACTTTTGGAATAATGTACAGAGCATTATTCAAAAATGAAATGGCTACGGTTCAATATCCAAAAGAAAAACTACCAATTGGTCCAAGATATAGAGCAGTACATAAACTTCTAAGACTTTTAGAATCTGGAGAAGAAAGATGTATAGGATGTGGTCTTTGTGAAAAAATCTGTATAGCAAACTGTATTCGAATGGAAACTAGAATTGATGAAAATTCTAGAAAAGAAGTTATGGAATATACAATAAATATGGGAAGATGTATTTTCTGTGGATATTGTGCTGAGGTTTGTCCAGAACTAGCAATCGTTCATGGTGGAAGATACGAAAATGCAAGTGAGCAAAGAGCTCATTTTTCACTAAAAGAAGATATTTTAACAAGTGCAAATGGTCTTGGTGCTCAATTGGAATTTGATGGTTATGGTTCTGTTTCAAGCGATGCTGATAAAAAAATCAAAAAAACACCGTTATCATACTAAGGAGATTGAATGTTTGAAATTGTAGCTTTTATTATATTTTCTGTTTTAACTATTAGTATGTTTAGTATTACAGTGTTAACAAATAATGCATTATATGCATTAAGTTCCCTAGCTGCTGGAATGATTTTTATTTCAGCATTTTTCTTTTTATTAGACGCAGACTTTTTAGGTGCTGTTCAAATAGTAGTTTATACAGGTGCTGTTATGTCTTTATATGCCTTTGGAATGATGTTTTTTGATTCATTATCTGAGGTTAAAGAAAAAATAAAAAATCCAAGATTAGTATTTTTACTTTCAGGAATGGTGGCATTAATTGTTGTAGTTGTGCTTATTGCTCCAGTTATTGGAGAAACAGCACAAGTAAATTATCCAGTTCATCCAAGTTATGGAAATACTGCTGATATTGGACTTGTATTATTTACAAAATATCTAGTTCCTTTTGAAGTGGCTGCAATCATGCTTTTAGTTGCAATGATTGGTGGGATTGTACTTGCAGGTAAAAAGATGAATGAATCATATTCAGAGATGAAAGAGGATGAAATTGATGAGAAGATTAGGCTTGATGCTCTTAAAAAGGATGATAAATGACACTTAATGCTTATTTAATATTATCTACAATTCTATTTTGTATAGGATTAGTAGGTGTTTTAAAAAGAAAAAATGTTTTAATGCTTTTTTTCTCAACTGAAATCATGCTAAATTCTGTAAATGTTGGACTTGCAGCAATTTCTAAGTTTCATGGAGATTTATCAGGTCAAATTTTTGCTTTTTTTATTATAGCAGTTGCAGCGAGTGAAGTTGCTATTGGACTTGGATTATTGATTTTATGGTACAAAAGAACAGGTTCTATAAATCTTGATGATATTTCGATGATGAAAGGCTAATAAATGGAAAAATTTATATATATAGCCCTTTTTGCACCACTTGTTGGCTCACTTGTAGCCGCACTATTTTCAACTCAAAATAAAACTGCATTTACAGGATGGTTCACATCTTTTATGTTAGCTGTTTCTATGTATGCGTCTTTGAATTTACTTCATTTTGTTTACACAACTGATACTACTTTACATGTAAATTTATTTGATTGGATTGTAATTGGAAATTTAAATATTCCTTTTGGATTCGTAGTAGATCAAGTAAGTGTTGTTATGATGACAGTTGTAACAGTTGTTTCAACGATGGTTCATATTCATTCTATTGGATATATGGAACATGATGATGGATTTAATAGATATTTCTCTTATCTTTCTGCATTCGTATTTTCAATGATGGTATTAGTAATGTCTGATAACTTTGCTGTTTTATTTATAGGATGGGAAGGTGTTGGAGTATGTTCTTGGTTACTAATCGGATTTTGGTATCATAAAGAATCAGCAACATGGGCTGCTAATGAAGCTTTTATTATGAATAGAGTTGGAGACTTAGGTTTACTTCTTGGAATGTTCTTAATATATTGGAATATTGGAAGCTTACAATACGATATTGTATTTGCACAAATTTCAACTTTAGAAAATAGTACTTTAGTTTGGATTGCAGGATTATTATTTCTTGGAGCTATGGGAAAATCAGCTCAATTTCCACTTCATACATGGCTTGCAGACGCGATGGAAGGACCAACTCCAGTATCAGCACTAATTCATGCAGCAACGATGGTAACAGCTGGAGTTTACTTAGTAATAAGATCAAATGAACTTTATACACTTGTTCCTGAAGTTGGATATGCCATAGCTGCTCTTGGAGCATTTGTAGCTATTTTTGCAGCTTCAATGGCATTAGTAAATAATGATATGAAAAGAATTATTGCATACTCAACTCTATCACAATTAGGATATATGTTCGTAGCCGCTGGACTTGGAGCTTATTGGGTAGCTTTATTTCACCTTGCAACCCATGCATTTTTTAAATCAGTTTTATTCTTAGGTGCTGGAAACGTTATGCATGCTATGGATGATGAATTAGATATTAGAAAAATGGGTGGACTTCATAAAAAAATGAAAGCAACTTCGATTATTATGACCCTTGCTTCATTAGCACTTGCAGGAATCTTCCCACTTGCTGGATTCTTTTCAAAAGATAAGATTTTAGAAGCGGCATTTAATGCTGATGCTGTTTATTTATGGGCAATTTTATGGATAACTGCTGGTTTAACTGCATTTTATTCATTTAGACTTGTAATGAAAATTTTCTTTGGTGAACAAAATTATTCAAATGAAGAATTCCATCCCCATGAAGCTAAAAACTTTGTAATAGCTGCAATGATTCCACTTGCTATTTTAGCAGTAATCGCTGGTTGGTTCGAACACTCATTTGTTGAGTTTGTAACTAAAGTTCTTCCAACATGGGAAGCTTCAAATCTTAATCATTCAACAGCATGGATTCTAATTTTAATAACAAGTGCTGTTGCTATATTTGGTATTGCAGTTGCTGTATTTAAATATAAAAATGGTGGATTTAGTAAATCTTGGGAAGACACAGCAATTTATAAATTATTGAGTAATCAATACTTTATTCCAAAATTTTATGAAAACTTTATTTCAAAACCATATTATGCAATATCTGTATGGATGTGGGAAGTAGTAGAAGTTAAATTAATTGATGCATCAATTGATGGTTTAGCACACTTAGTTAATAAACTAGGTGTAAAAGTTAGACCTATTCAAACTGGTAATCTATCATCATCACTGAGACTAATGGTATTTGGTCTAATCTTAGGATTAGTTTTTGCCTTAGTTTTATCAGTACTTTAAGGGGTTATGTAAATGGAAAATATTTTATCAATGCTGATATTTTTCCCAGCAGTTGCAGCTACTGTTGGATTTTTGATTCACAAAGATTCAATGAGACAGTTTGGAGTAGTTGTTACTGTAGTTGAGTTTGTATTATCGCTTCTTCTATGGTATTACTTTGATACAAGTCTTGCTGGAATTCAGTTTGTTCAATCGCTTCCTCTTATTAGTTCTTATGGGATTAATTACTTAGTTGGTGTAGATGGTGTCTCTTTATTTTTAATTATTATGATTACATTTATGACGATGATTGCATTAATTGGTCTTACTGAAACAAAAGATGTTAAAAACTTAATTATTACTATGCTTTATTTAGAAATGACAATGGTTGGAGTTTTCGTTTCTTTAGATGTAATTTTATTTTATATCTTTTGGGAATTAACTCTTATTCCTATGTTTTATATTATTGGATTTTGGGGAGCGGAAAGAAGATTCTATGCTGCTATTAAATTCTTTTTATATACATTCATGGGTTCATTAATTATGCTTATTGGTATGTTGTATTTTGGATATGTGTATCATGAAACAACAGGTGTTTGGAGTTTTAGTTTATTTGATTGGAATAGTGTTGTTCTTCCTTTTGATTTACAACTTTGGTTATTTATTGCATTTTTCTTCGGATTTGCTGTAAAAGTTCCTATGTTTCCATTTCATACATGGTTACCAATAGCACATGGACAAGCACCAACCATTGGTTCTATTATTCTAGCCGCGGTTTTATTAAAAATGGAAACTTATGGATTTATTAGATTTTCACTTCCATTATTTCCAGATGCAAGTGTATATTTTGTAGGATTCATGGCAACTCTTGGACTTATTGCAATTATTTATACAGCAATGCTTGCTTATGCCCAAGAAGATATGAAACAAATGATTGCATACTCTTCTATTTCTCATATGGGAGTTATTACTCTTGGAGTATTTGCTTTAAACGTTGAAGGAATAGCAGGAGCAGTTTATTTAATGATTGGACATGGGGTTGTTTCAGGAGCACTATTTATGAGTGTTGGAGTGTTATACGATAGACGAAAAACAAAGATGATAAAAGAGTTTGGTGGATTAGCTAAAAATATGCCAATGTTCGCTTTTGTTTATGCAGTTGTATTATTTGCTTCTGTTGGATTACCTTTAACTGTTGGATTTATTGGTGAATTTTTATCACTATTAGGATTCTTTAAATATTCTCCAATCTTAACTTTTATTGCATCTTTAACAATTGTATTAAGTGTTGTTTATATGTTAGCTATGTACAAAAGAACATTCTTTGGAAAATTAACAAAACCTGAAAATGCATCAATGAAAGATATTTTTGGTAGAGAGCTTTTTGCTTTATTTTCTTTAGTTATATTAATCATTGGTTTAGGTATTTATCCAAAAATAATTTTAGAACCATTAAATACAACTGTAACGCAACTTACAAAAGTTATGGAAATAAAAGCTGTAAATGAAGATACAAAAGAAAAATTAAGAGCTGTAAACT
>JAGOIF010000113.1 GCA_017995775.1 Aliarcobacter sp. | reverse complement strand
ATCATAAAGAGTTTTTGCCATAGATTCTAGTTCTTTGTTGATTTTATTGTTTAATTCTATTTTTGAATCGAGAGAAGATAAAATATTTGCTATTTTATTTTGAATTGTTATTTCTGGTAAATTTATTTCCAAATTTGTATATGCTGATTTTGTCATACTTGGTAAAGTAGAACCAGAATCTAAATGAGCTAAATCTAATAATGTTAAATATCTATATAAATAATATGGATTTGCAATATTCTCGTTAACTGAAGCATAATACATTGTATCAACAGTCCATATCTTCCCTTCACTATACATTATATTTGATAAAGAACCTTTTCGGGGAAGAAGTATCGCTTTTCCTTCATATAAAAAATCTGATACATACAACATGATACCACCTGTACCATAAACTGGTGTAGTACCTTTTTTTAAATGGGAATAATTTTTACCATTGTAAATTTTTATCAACTTACCTAATTCATATTCAACCATGAACCAACCCTAACAACTGCTTCTTTATATCATTCTCTAACTCTTTAGATTCCCCAAACATAGCTTCTAAATTATCACTAAAACTTTTCATTTTAGTATCAAACTCATCTTTAGTTATATCTATATACTCTATCTTCACATCAAAATATTGACCTGCACTAAATGAATAATTTTTAGCTTTTATATCATCATAAGATACAACTACAGAAAAATCATCAATTTGAACTTTGTCATTAAAAGTATCTATTATTTGCTGTTCTTCATCACTGCTTAAAACTGTTTTTTGATTCTTGCCATCTTTTACTGTTTTTCCTAAATTTGAAGCATCTATTAAAACTACATCGCCTTTATTTGAATCATCTATAAATACAATTGATACATTCGTTCCAGTTGTTGCAAAAATATTACTTGGCATTGATACAACACCACCTAACATTTTCTTTTCAATTAAATATTCTCTAATTGATTTATCAATACCACTTTGAGCTGTAATAAATCCAGTAGGTACTACAATAGCAGCTTTCCCACCAACTTTAAGTGAATAAATAATATGTTGTAAAAATAAAGAATAAATAGACATACTATCTAGTTTTTTAGCTGGGATTTTTGGAATACCTGCAAAAAATCTTTCTTTATTTTCTTTTGTATCTAAATCATCTCTAAAATCTGTAAAGTCCATTTTAAATGGTGGATTTGAAACTATATAATCAAATTTTCTTAATTCATTATTCTCTTTATGAAATGGATGTAACATAGTGTTACCTTGAATAATGTTTGAAATAGAGTGAACTAGATTATTTAATATAAGATTTAATCTTAAAAGATTTGATGATTTTTGAGAAATATCCTGAGAGTAGATTGTACATTTATCTTCTCCAATTGCGTGTGCAATATTCATAAGTAGAGTTCCAGAACCTGCACTTGGATCATAGCAAGATACATTTTTTACATCACCTTTTACCATAATTGCAGCCATAATTTTTGCTACTGCGTGAGGTGTATAATACTCTGCGTATTTTCCACCACTATCTTTATTATAATCTTTGATTAGATACTCAAATATAGTTGCAAAGAAATCATACTTTTGAGTAAAGATTCTTTCAAAACTAAAATCAGCTAGTTTATTTATTATGGCTCTACAAAAAGCATCTCTTTTTGATTCATCAGATATGAAGTTACTAAGTCCATTTTGTTCAAATAAAGTTATCTTTGTTCCACCATCTGTTTTTACTGCAAATATATCATTGTTCTCTTTTGCTATATCTCTTAAAGTATCATCAAAAAGCTTTGCAAAATCTGCTTCATTTTGTCTATTAAATAAGTGAGAGATTAAATGTTCTGGTCTTAAAATTGCTGTATCTGCACCTAATTGATAACTTAACATTTCTCGATCATCAACACTTAAAGCGTTAAAAGCTTCTTCCCAGTTTTCAGCATTAGCTATTGTATTATTTGCTTTTTTTAGTTCATAGGCAAATTTGTCATTTAAAAATTTATATAAGAATACTTGAGTAATGATTTTAAATTCATTTCCATCATTTCCAAGTCCATAACTAGCACAAATTCCTTTTAAACTATCTATTAATTGTTTTGTTTTTATCTCAAATTCTGTTATCAAGCATATACTCCGTTAAATTCATTTATATATTCATTTACAACTAATTTATTAATATATTTTGTTGCATCTGCATTTAGTTCTATTTTTTGTTCATCTTTAAATCTTTTTATTACATTTGTAATCATCATTCTTTCAAAATAACTTTCATTATTTAGCATATCAGTATTTGACAATACTTTTTCATCTGCATCAATTTTAACACCTTCAAGTGCTTCAAAAATTTGAGATTCTCTTTTTGAGATATTTCCTCTTTCAAGCAATCTTTTATGAATTCGTGCATATTTTGGATCATTATTATATTTATTACTTAAAAGATTGTTTTGTCTATTTAACTCTTTAATTTTTTCATGAATTTTATTTAATGCTCCAATATTTGCATTCATCTCTTCTTGAGAAACTTCACTTAGTTTTTTTTGTTTAAATAGTCTTTCTAGTTCTTCTTTTAAAGAGATAAATTCAGGATCTTTTTTATCAAAATTTCCTGCTAGAGCTTCTCTTGTTTTTCTTAATGTATCTTTTAATTTATCAGCTAAAACAAGTTCTTCTTCACCAATTTTTCTAAACATAAATACAATATCTTCCAATGCTGTATTTAATAAATTTGAGGTATCTGCACCTTCCTCAACTTTGTTCTTTAAATTTAAAAGATTTAGATGATTTTGAGCTTCTCTGTATAAAAGAGTAAGTTTTGCAAAATCAATTTTATCTAAAAGCTCATAATTCCCCGTTAATCTAATTAGATTATACAAACTTTTTGCATTATCTAAAACTTTTACAATTTCTTGCATCTTTTTTATATCTTGAATTTCATCAATTTGTAATCTGAAATTTTCTGCATTTAAAGTATCAAATCTAAAAAGAACTTCTTTTATTTCTTGTATCTCTTCTTCTATTTCCTCTTTTGATTTAAATAAATTAGAGTAATGTTCCATCTCATCGCCTAATTCACTTTGAAGTTCATCAAAATAAGCTTTATTTGTTGCATCAAACTCTTTGCTTATATCTGCAAAATCAACAACAAATCCATATCTAAAATCTTTATATGTTCTATTTACTCTTGTTAGTGCTTGTAAAAGATTATGTTTTCTAATGATTCTACCAAGATATAGTTTTTTAAGTCTTTTTGCATCAAATCCAGTTAAAAGCATATTATAAACAAATAGAAAATCTATTTTCCCATCTTTAAAATCTTCTACCCAATCTTTTCTTTCTTGCTTTGTTCCTATATCATGAAGAATTAAAGCAGCTGTTTTAACTATCTTTTTATTTTCATCAGTCCTTGAAGCATATTTACTATTAAAGATTTCAAACATCTCTTTTGCTTGTTCACTACTATCACAAATTACCATTCCACCAATAGAATTATCATTGAATCTAACTCTACTATCTTCAAAATCAGTAATTATGTAATCAAGCATTGGTTCTACGAAACTTTTATGCGAGTAAATATATTTTTTATCTGCTTCTCCTTTTAAAATTTCAATATCTTTTAAAATCTTTTCTAGTTGCATTTTATAGTTAGTTTCTATCTCTTCTCTAATAAGTCTTAGAGTATAACCATCAGCTATTGAAGAGTTATAATAATACTTATGAATATATCCACCAAATAAAGCTTTAGAGTTATAATCATCACCTAAAAGTGGTGTACCTGTAAGTCCTATTTTAATTGCATTAGGGTCTGACTCATTTAAATTAGCTAAAAAGCTTCCTTTTGGATTATAACTTCTATGAACTTCATCTAAAAAATAAACTCTTTGAATATCAAAGTTATAATCTTGAGTAACTATCTTATTTGGATCATCATCAAATTTATGAATATTTACTACTGTTATTTCTGCTTTTCCACTATTATTATGAATAGCAGTAGTTTTTTTAATATCTTTTATAAAATCAGCTCTTGAATTAATAGTATGAACAATTAGTCCTCTACTTGTAAACTCTTTTTTTGATTGATCTAATAAATCAATTCTATCAACAATAAAATAAAATTTCGGGATTATATTTTTAGATTGGAAATAATCTGTTAAATGCTTTACATTGTAATATGTAAGTGCAGTTTTTCCACTACCCTGAGTGTGCCAAATAATACCTTTTTTTTCTTTCTTATCACTAGAAAGCATTGCTTTTATAGCTTTTGTAGCAAATATTTGAGGATATCTCATAATATGCTTTTCTATACCTTTTGTTTCATGAACATAAGCTATTGCATACTTTAAAATAAAAGCCAATCTATCTTTGCTTAGTATTGAAGTTGATAATCTATTTGTTGGAGTATTTGGATTTTTATTTGTTAAAAATTCTGGACTATTTTTTATTACATTTAAATTATTGTCTTTTAAAATAAAGTTTTCTACTTCTTCATTATGTGGCTTTAATAGTAATTCTAAATTTAAACTCTCTTCTTCTCTAAAATAATTGAATATAGGTTTATGATAAGATGAACTTGCATAAAATGCACCTTGAATTGGTTCACTTGATTCATTATCATATTCCATATTGTTTGAAAAAATCATAAGTTGAGTGAGGTTTACAAATTTCTTAAAAGCTTTATTTTGAAATCTTGTTTCAATTCTTTTTCTTTCAGCTCTTACACCATCACTATTATTTGGTTTTTTTACTTCAATAAAAACTAAAGGTATACCATTGATAAGTAGAATTATATCTGGTCTAAATTCGTCTTCATCTTTTTTATATGTTAATTCAGTCACAACATTAAATTTATTGTTTGGAAAATCATCAAAATCAATTAACTTTATTCCAGATTTTTCAGTTAATCTTTCATAAAAAGCTTTCCCCAAATCATCATTATCTAATAGCAAAGAGATATCATCATAAACTCTTAGAACTTCTTCATCTTTTAAATTCTTATTCTTATTAATATTTTTTATAGATGAAACAAAAAGATCTTTGAATATATTTGTATTTTCATCCCAAGAAGTATTTTTTAAAGATATATATTCATAACCTAATCTTGTTAAATGTAATATTGATGGAATTTTTACTCTTGAATCTTCATTGAATTTCATTTATTTGCCTTGAAAATAATTATATAGAATATTATAGCAACCAAATGACTCACAAATGACTCTTTTTCTGAAATTTGTTTGTAATTTGAATAAATTGTAAATTTTTAGGCATAAAAAAAGGACACCTTTTCAGTGTCCCCATGGCATACGCCGAGCCCGTCAAGTTCTTGACCGCCCACATTCCTTAATAGAACTGTATTATATCAGTTTATGCTAAAAAAATCAATAACTAGAATTTAAATATATTTTGGATTTTCTTTTCTATTAAATTTTTTAGTGTTTTTGAAATAAGTTTTCTTTCAACTTTCACAATTCTTGTTTTATCAATAAATCTTAATTGATCTAGCTTTATTGTACTTTTCTTCATCAATGATAATCCAAAGTCTTTTACATCTAATACAATATTTAAATTTGTATATTTTTCATCATCATGTTTATATTCAGTAAGTGGAACAACCGCTACAGTATCATTAAATTTATTACTCACTAAAAATGCCATGTGATAGTATGAGAACTCATGTAAAAGATTTAATCCATGAGGGCAATCTTGAATATTAAAACATTCTTCTTTTAATTGTCTTTCCATCTCTTTTAAAAATAAATGTTTTGTTTCTCCAAAATTTACCCAAACTAATGAACCTGTTTCAATATCATTATATTTTATTCTTTTATTAAAATTTATTTTATCTATCATATTACTTTCTATTCCACTTCATTCAATGATTTTAAAGTTTCATCATCTAAATATTTCTTTACTGTTGTAAAACTAACTCCACAAGTTTGAGCTATTG
>JAGOIF010000035.1:15313-18633 GCA_017995775.1 Aliarcobacter sp. | reverse complement strand
GCACACAATAAATGTATGATTTGAACTAATGTATATTCCATAAAATAATTCCTTTTATTTGTTGATAATTATAATCAATATAATAGTTGAAAATATTGACTTAAATCAATTAAGATTGAATAAGAAAGTTTTTATAATGTATGTTATACTTACACATAATTTATGTGTATAAAAGAGGTATGTCATGACTGCAATATATAATAAAGAAGCCAAAAAGAAAGCTACAAATATCTCGATTAATTCTGAGTTACTAGAAAAAGCAAAAAAATATAAAATAAATATTTCTGCAAATGTTGAAAAAACTCTTGAAGAGTTAATCCGACAATATGAAATACAAAATTGGGAAAAAGAAAATAAAGAAGCAATAGAATCTTATAATAAAAGAATTTCAGAAAATGGGCTTTTTTCTGATGGATTGAGAAGTTTTTAATGGCTCAATTTGATGTGTATGAAAATACAAATGAAAAAACGAAATCTAATATTCCATATTTATTAGATATTCAAAATGATATATTAAAAAATTTATCTTCAAGAGTTGTGATTCCTTTAGTAATTAGTAAAGAAGCGATTAACTTTTTAAATCCAAAATTTGTAATAAATGAAATAGATGTGATTTTATCAACTGCAGAACTTGCAAGTATTCCTATGGAAATTTTAGGAGGCAAGATTTGTTCTTTAAAAGATAGAAGAGAAGAGATTATTGGAGCGGTTGACTTTTTAGTTATGGGATTTTGATAAAAATGAAGAGATTAAAATATAAGGAAATAAAATAAATGGCACAATCAATAGAACCAAATATTGCAGATTTAGCTAATGGATGGCTTAAATCTTATAAATTAGATTACAAATTAGAACAAGAATCTTTAAATAGTGGAATAGATAAGGCTCTTGAAGATTACTACTCTAAAAATGGTGGAGTTGGTGGAAATAGACCAGATGCAAAACTATTATTAAAAGATAAAAATCAAAATGATTTTCCTATTCTTATTGAATATAAAGGATACAAGGACAAACTCGTAAAATTAGATAGTACTGAACAAGTAGAAAACAAAACTTCTAAAAATGAACCACATCTTAAAAACATAAATTCATATGCTGTAAATGGAGCAGTGCATTATGCAAATGCTATTTTACATCATACAACATATACTGATATTATAGCTATAGGTATGACTGGATATAAAGATGAAAGTGGAAAAATTCAATATGAAATAGGTGTTTATTATGTTTCAAAATCCAATTTTGGACTTGGGCAGAAAGTTGGAACTTTTTCAGATTTTTCTTTTTTAAAGAAAGAAAATTTTGATAAGTTTGTAGAGCAAGTTAAAACTTTGAGTTTAACAGAGGAAGAAATAGAAAAACTCAAAGAACAAAGAGAAAGAGAAATTGACACGAGTTTAATAAGGCTAAATAATGATATTTACAAAGATGAACAAGTTTCATTGGGAGAAAATGACCGTGTTTATCTTGTTGCAGCTTCTATTATAGCAACTATTGGGATACCAGATAAAGTACCTGTTTTAGATAAAAATGAATTAAAATCCCAAACATTTGTTGGTGGACGAGATGGAGATATTATAATTGGTAGAATTAATGCTTTTTTAAATGAGAAAAATTTACCACAAGATAAAAAAGATTTAATTATTAGAACTTTATCTAATACACTTTTAACCGAAAATATTAATAAAGTTGAGAATGGAGAAAGCCAATTAAAAAGGTTATTTGTAAAAATCATAGATGATTTAGGTATATATTATAAAATAGGTCTTACAACAGATTTTACAGGAAAACTTTTTAATGAAATGTACAGTTGGCTTGGATTTACTCAAGACAAACTAAATGATGTAGTTTTAACACCCTCTTATGTTGCTACACTACTTGTAAAACTAGCAAGAGTAAATAAAGATAGTTTTGTATGGGATTTTGCTACTGGTTCAGCTGGTTTATTAGTTGCCGCAATGAATGAGATGTTAAACGATGCAAAAAGCAGTATCACTTCTCCTGAGGTTTTAGCTCAAAAAGAGATTCAAATAAAAGCTGAACAGTTACTTGGACTAGAGTTACTTTCAAGTGTTTATATGTTAGCAATTTTAAATATGATTATGATGGGTGATGGAAGTTCAAATATTTTGAACTTAGATTCAATTAAACATTTTGATGGAAATTATGGTTTTGGTAAAACTGATGAAAAATTTCCTGCGGATGCTTTTATACTTAATCCTCCATATTCTGCAAGTGGAAATGGAATGAATTTTGTGGAAAAAGCTCTAGGAATGATGAATAAAGGCTATGCTGCAATTATCATTCAAAACTCAGCAGGTTCAGGAAAAGCAACACAATATAATAAAAAGATATTAGAAAAACATACACTAATTGCAAGTATTAAAATGCCAATTGATTTATTTATTGGAAAGTCTAGTGTACAAACGAACATATATGTTTTTAAAGTAAATGAAAAACACCATAAAGATGAGATGGTAAAATTTATTGATTTTTCAAATGATGGTTATACTAGAACTAATCGTAAAAAAGCAAGTAACAATCTTAAAGATGTAAATAGAGCAAAAGAAAGATATGAAGAGCTTGTAAATTTAGTAAGATTTGGGAAAAGTAAATTAAATATTTTTACCGAAAAAGAATATTTTGAAGGAACTATTGACCCAAAAAATGGAGCTGATTGGAATCAATCAGCACCTGTTGATACAAAACTAACATTGGAAGATTTTAAAAAAACGGTGAGTGATTATTTAGCTTGGGAAGTTTCAAATATTTTAAAACAAAATACAAAAGGTACAAAGGGAAAGTAGATACCCTGCTTAACGAGAAACTGAAAAATGTTGAGTGGGGTGAGTTTAGTTTTGATAAATTATTTCAAGTATGCACTGTAAAAAATAAGCTAACGAAGTCTGATTTGGATAATAATGGTGAAATAGCTGTTTATTCTTCCGAATCAATAAATAATGGAATTGTTGGTTATATAAATGATAATCCAGAATTTATAGTAAATGAAAATAATCCAATTTATATTGTGTTTGGCGATCACACTATAAGTTTTAATATAGCTACTAAAAGCTTTTGTGTGATGGATAATGTTAAGGTATTATCTATTAATGAAATAATGTCAATAGGTGTATTAATGTTTATTATTTCATCGTGGAAAAGATGTATTCCAAATAAAGGATATTCAAGACATTGGAGTTTAGCAAAGAATGTGTTATTTAATTTACCAATAACTAAAAATGGAAAAATAGATTTTGAATTTATGGAAAGCTTTATATCAGAGCTAGAAGCTTATCATATATTAGAGCTAGAAGCTTATC
>JAGOIF010000035.1:0-15213 GCA_017995775.1 Aliarcobacter sp. | reverse complement strand
AGAGCTAGAAGCTTATCATATATTAGAGCTAGAAGCTTATCTGGCGGCGACAGGACTAAAAGACTATACCTTGAATGATAAAGAAAAAGAAGTTTTAGATACTTTTGAAAAGGGACAAATCACATTTAATAAGTTTAAAATAGGAGATTTATTTGAGATAAATTCTTCTGAAAAACGATTTGATGCAAATAAAGTAGATATTTCAAAAATTGGTCATCCTTATGTGGTTAGAACAGGTTTAAATAATGGTATTCGTGGTTATATAAATGAAGATGAACACTTTTTAAATGAAGGAAATACAATCTCTTTTGGACAAGACACTGCAACAATGTTTTATCAAGAAAAGCCATATTTTACAGGGGATAAAATAAAAATTGTTAAATCAAAAGATAATAAATTTAACAAAAGTAATGCACAGTTTTTTATTACAACAATGACAAAATCTTTTAGCTCGTTTTCTTGGGGTAGTTCAAGTTTTAATGTTAATATAATTGCAAATCAATTAATTACCCTACCAAAAAAAGCTAAACAAGTAGATTACGAAACAATGGAAACTTTTATATCAGCCATTCAAAAACTAGTTATAAAAGATGTTCTTTTGTATGCGGATAAAAAAATAACCACCACAAAAAGTATAGTAAATAAGTAATAAATGAAATAGAGAATAAGAAAAAACTTTTAACTGTTGCAAAATTGCAACAGTTAAAAGTTTAGATTTTTTAGGAAAAAAATAAATTAATTATCTCAAACTCAAACTCACTCTTTGTTTCTCTAAATCTACACTCAAAATCTTTATCTTTTTTAGTTGTTGATTGATACTTAAAACTTCATTTGGATGAGAGATTCTTTTTTCACTTATTTGTGAAATATGAAGTAATCCATCATTTTTAAGTCCAATATCCACAAAAGCACCAAAATCTGTGATGTTTCTTACAACTCCACTTACTATAAATCCTTCTTTTAAATCATCAATTGTTTTTATATCTTTTGAAAATTCTATTTCATCAAATTGGCTTCTTACATCATATCCTGGTTTTAAAAGTTCATCAATAATATCTTTTAAAAGTAAAATAGGGCAGTTTAATTCTTTTGATATTTGCTCTATTTGTTCATCTTTTATCTCTTCAATTTTATATAGTTTTTGAAGTTTTTCTACAACATCATAGTTTTCAGGGTGAATTGCTGTGTTATCTAAAATAGATAAGCCATCTTTTATTCGCAAGAATCCAACACTTTGTTCATATGCCTTTGCACCAAGACCTTTTACTTTTAGAAGTTCTGATTTTGTTTTAAAGCTTTTGATTTTTTCTTTATGCTCTATTATATTAAGTGCAAGTTTTTCACTAATTCCTGAGATAAAAGATAGAAGTTTATATGATGCTGAGTTTAAATCAACTCCCACTTTATTTACCAAATCCACAGTTACATTTTCAAGTTTTAGGTTTAACTCTTTTTGATTTACATCGTGTTGATATTGCCCAATACCAAGTGATTTTGGATCTATTTTTACAAGTGCTGCCATTGGATCTCGAAGTCTTTGGGCTATTGAAATAGCGCCTCTTATTGTAACATCAAGATTTGGATACTCAAGGTTTGCTATTTTTGAAGCGGAGTAAACACTAGCTCCAATTTCACTTACAACTGCAAATCTAACATCAAGTTTGTGCTCTTCAATAAGTTTTGCTATAAAAGCTGCTGTTTCTTGTGATGCTGTTCCATTTCCAATTGCTATTGAGTTTATTTTATATTTTTTTATTAATTCTAATACAACTTTTGAAGAGTTTGCAAAATCTTCTTTTGGTTTTGTAGGATATATTACATTTGAAGCAAGATAGTTTCCATTTTCATCTATGACTGCCAGTTTACAACCACTCACATATCCAGGATCCATTCCTAAAATTACTTGATTTACAAGTGGCGGAGTTAAAAGTAGCTCTTTTAGGTTTTTACCAAATAAAGTTATAGCTTCACTGCTTGCTTTTTCTTTTAAAAATGTTAGTGTTTCTCTTTTTAAACTTGGAAGTAATAGTCTTTTAAGTCCATCTTTATAAGCTTCAAAAACAAGTTTACTACTAGTGTTTGCACTTGCTGGAATTTTATATTTTTTTATATTTTCAAGCATATAATCTTCATCAACTTCTATTTTAAGCGTTAACTCTTTTTCATTTACAGCTCTTAAGATGGCTAGAAATCTATATGATTTTATATATTTTATTTTTTCTGATATATCTGCAAAATTTGCATATAAGCCGTTTGCATTAAAAGTTTTTGTTTTTTTAGTCTCAATAGTTCCATAATTTAAAACACTATTTCTAATAAGCTCTTTTGTTCTAAAATCATCTGCATATCTTTGAGCGATAATATCACTAGCTCCTTGTATTGCATCTTCAATACTTTCTACATCTTTGTTTAAAAACTGTTTTGCTTTTTGATTGATTTCTTCTAAAGAGTATTTCATAGATTGAATAATATTAGCAAGTGGTTCAAGACCTTTCTCAATAGCTTCAGAAGTTCTTGAAGATTTTTTATCTTTAAAAGGTGCATAAATATCTTCTAAAATTTGTAAAGTAGCAGCTTCATTTATATGATGTAAAAGTTTATCATCTAAGAAGTTTCGCTCTTTTAAAATAGAAATAATCTCTTCTTTTCTACTTAATAGTTTCAAAGAGTAGTTATAAATATCTTCAAAATCACGAAGTTGTTCATCTGTTGCATTTGATGTCAAATCTTTTCTATATCTTGCGATAAAAGGAATCGTACAACCTTCTTCAAGAAGTTTTAAAATATTTTGTATAGTAGTTTTTGAAAAAGAAGTTTTTGCTTCTAGTAGATTTATTAAATTATTAGTTGAATTTGTAGTATTGCTCAATTTGTGCCTTTTTAAAATTGCATTTTGTTTTGCAATTATAGTTAAAAAAGCTTTTTTCTAATTGATTAATGCATTGTGCCACTGAACAAGTGTTATTCTTCTTCCATTTATTACTTTTAAAACTTCATGGGTAAAGAAAGGGTTACTTAAAAACACAAGCATATCGCCAGCTTTTGGTTTTATTTTTACTTCATTTCCATCTTTGTCATAAAGAAAATTAAATAAAAGCTCTCCACCTGTAAAAGTATTTTCACTTGTATTTTCATCATAACTTGTAGTGAATAAAACGGTTGAGATTTTTCTTTGTTTTGCAACTGGTAAAAAACCTATTAATTCATTATTCTTATACAACATACTTGAATCATCGCTATGCATTGCATAAAAACAATCTTCTAAATACTCCAAAACTTGAACATTTGTAGAGGTTGTAAGTGAGATTTTGAAGTAATCTTCTATTTTTGCTTGATGAGCTAAAAATCTATTTGTATATATTTCTAAATATTTATCATTTAAAGTATAGATATTTGTTTTTCTGATATTTTCATTTGTTTTTGCAATTACCACAGAATCAAGAATTTTTACTTGTGCTTTTTGATAATCATCATCTTCTTTAACTTTATTGTTTATATCAAAACATTCATTAATGTCCAAAAAGTTTTCTATAATTAAAAATGGAAAATCATAATAAGGATTTGTTAATAGTTTTGTTTCTATATCAAAATCTATTAGAAAGTCTGCGCAATAAATATTATTGCTAATTTGTGTCATAGAAGTACTTTCATAAACAAGGGTTTATGAAAGTTGTTTTGTTATTAATAAATACCAACTCTTTGTTAGTCAAGATCGTCATTACTTCCTCGAAGGCTTGGGCTAGTGTAGTCATCATCGAAATCCAAATTATCATATTCATCATAATCTACTGTGAAGATTTTAGAATAACCAAGCTTCACAAGCTCTTTATCTATGTTATCTTCTGTTAATCTATTTTTTACTCTACTCATAATTAACTCTATATGCTCTTCACTAATATCATTTGCTCTTAATTCATAAATAATAGCTAAATCCATAAATCTAATTCCTCTAAATTAATATATTGTTATTTTGCTTTTAAGCTTTTTTATTATCTATATAAAAACTGCTTAATATGTGTAAAATTGCCTTAACAGCTTTTATAGAAGCTGTTTCTTCAACGGTATGATAACCAGTCGTTGGTATTTGTAATGTGGTACCTTGGATAGTTCCCTTTGATTCCATTACAATTCTTCCTAGTTCTGTACTTCCTAAAGTTAATAAAGATAAACCTTTTTCTTTTCTAATTTTGTTTTTATCTTGAATAAAAGTATCTTTACAAGAAAAAGGAATATTATTTTTGTGACAAAAGTTTTTAAGTTGTTTTAAAATAGGAGATTTAAATCTAGCATTTACATCTCTATTTCTAAGAACCACTTGTTGAACATCTGCTTCAACTCTTGTGTCATATGGGCTTGTATCTAAAACTAATAATTCATTTGTAGTTAATTTATTTTTACTAAACCACTCATATACATATCTCCAAGATTTTCCAGCTTCTTCTTGTGCCGTGAAAAATGCTGTTCCTTGAAAACCATTTTGATATAAATAAATTATAATAGCCGCACTTATAACATTATCAAGTTGTGCTGAAATTAAATCATCATTTCTTTTTAGCTTATCACTAAATGCAACTGGGGTTCCAGGTTGTAAGTGAGATAATCCATCAATTTTAAAAATCAAGTTGTTGATTTCTTCACACATATAAACATCAGTAATTTTACCAATACCCAAATAACTTCCGCTCCATGGTTCATATGCTTGAACTTGTTGGTTTATATATCTTTTTGCTATAAGTTGATATGTTTGTTCAGATAGGGAATTCCCTCTTAAGTCAGATCGATTTTTAGCAAGAAATGCTGCGAATTGAAATTCATTTGGACCTGTACATATTACACCATGTCTATCAATATGTGCACTAAGCATCCCTTTTGTAGGATTTTTACCTTGTGCTACTAATAAACCATCGTAGTATTGAGTTTTAATACCAATTTCTTCTAATTCTCTTTTTAAATATAATAAAAAAGAGTGTTCAGCTCCTGTAACAGATGGAACTCTTATTAACTGTTTTAATAAGTCGAAAAAAGGTACAAAGTTTTTTGGCTCATTTGTAGATGAATCGCCCAATTATTTCTCCTCGAAAAGTTAGATAGAATAAGAGTTCTAGGAAGATTATAAATCATTCAATGATTTAATTCTTATTCTATATTGTAATTATAAACCATAAAAAAAAGAAATATTCTGAAAAAAATCTTAAGAGTGCAATAACTTGATACAAACTTCGATTATATAGGCATTTGTTTCATATTAATAAATCAAAGACTTAGAATTTAAATCTAGTTTATTTTATAAATAAGTTAGATTTTTCATTTTTTTATAATAATAAATAAAACATAGTATTTTAATCAAGATTAATTTAATCTGTTTTTTATTTATCTAAGATATAATTTCATAAATTTTATAGAAAAAAGTATTTATTTTTAATAATTAGGAGAAAATCATGGCAAAAGAATTATCAGCTTTAGAGCAATTAAAAGCTTCAAGAAATCCTTTAAGAGTTATTGATGATGTTTATAAAGAAGCACAAGAAGGAATACCTTTAAAAGATGAGCATATAGGTCTATTAAAATGGTATGGAATGTATCCACATGTTAATAGTGATGGATTAGAAGATAAAAAATATTTTATGAAAAGAATAAAATTAATTGATACTAAAATGAATTTAGAACAATTAAAAGTAATGGCAAAAATTGGAAGGGATTACGCTCAAGGTTTAGTAGATTTTACAACAAGACAAAATATCCAATTTCACTTTATTCAAATTAAAGATATGCCAGCTATTTTAGACTTATTAGATTCAGCTGGATTAACTTCGAGAATGGCATCAGGAGATGGTCCAAGACCAATTATGACTTGTCCTGTAAGCGGAATAGATCAAGAAGAATTTTATGATGCAGCTGAACTTGTAAAACAAGTAGATAGTTATTTTAATGAAAACGAAGATAGATTTTGTAATTTTCCAAGAAAATATAAAATAGGTGTTAGCGGATGTAAATGCCATTGTGCTGCCCACGAAATTCAAGATGTTGCTTTTACTGCATTTAAAACAAAAGAGGGTGAAGTATTATTTGATTTAACTATTGGTGGAGGTTTATCAAAATCTAAACAAATAGCAACACGTGCAAATAGATATGTAAAACCAGAACAAGTTCAAGATGTAGCAGTTGCATGTGCTGAAATATTTAGAGATAATGGAAACAGAGAAAACAGAAATAAAGCAAGAGTAAGACACTTATTAAATGACTGGGGAATTGAAAAATTTGTTGCAGAAATTGAAAAAGTAATAGGATATCCTTTACAAGAAGGATTAATTGAACCAGAAATTAAATCTTTTGAAGATAGAAATCACTTTGGAATAAACAAAGCAAAACAAGAAGGTTTCTCTTATGTTGGATTTGCAACAAATTCAGGAAGAGTAGCAGGTGCTGATTTTGAAGCAATGTATGAAATTTGCAATAAATACAATGCAGGTGGACTTGCATTAACAGCTACTCAAAACTTTATAGTTTATGGTGTAAAAGATGAGGTAGTTCAAGCTCTTGCAGATGAATTTGCAGCATTAGGATATCCATATGCGCCAACACCTTTTAGAGCAAGATTACAATCATGTACAGGAAAAGAATTTTGTAAGTTTGGTATAACTGAAACAAAAGAGTTTGCGAAAAAAGTTTTAATTGAACTTGAAGAAAAATTCCCTGAATTTACAGATGATGTAACTATTTCTATTTCAGGATGTGGACATGGATGTTCTCAACCTCAAATTTCAGATATTGGATTTGTAGGAGCTATGATTAGACATGAAGGTCAAAGAGTTGAAGGTTATGAAGTTCTATTAGGTGGAAACCTAGAAGGTGAAACAAAAAGTAGGATTGCTAGAAAAATAGGTGTTAAAGTTCCTTCTGATAAACTTGTTTCATATGTTAGTGATTTAATAAATGCATATAAAGCTGATAATTTAGGACAAAAAAGATTCAAAGATTATCTTAGTATTTTACATGCAGATGTTGTGGTTGAAGAGACAGAATAAGACTTGTACAACAATTCTAAATTTTTATATTTAGAGTTGTTGTAATTTACTTTGTCTATAATTATATTTATTTACGTACATTGATTCATCTGCTCTTTTTAAAAAACTATCCAAAGTATCATTTTTTTCATATTGAGATAATCCAAAACTACAAGAAATTTTTCTATTCATTTTTAAATCAAAATTTATTGTAGTTAATATATTTTCTAAAATTTTTACAAGATGTTCTGTTTTATACAAGTTAGTTTGAGGTAAAACAATTAAAAATTCATCTCCACCCCATCTTCCAAAATAGTCAGTTGTACGAATATTTTGACTTATAACACTTGCAATCTTGATTAAAACTTCATCGCCTTTATGATGACCTAATTTATCATTTATTATTTTAAAATCATTTACATCAAAAAATATTACAGAGAGTTCATTTGAATATCTTTCACTTCTTTTTAGTTCAGCTTCACAAAGTTCTTCAATTTTTCTTCTATTATATATACCTGTTAAACTATCATTATTTGCTAAGTTTGATAATTTTATTTCTGTTTCTTCTCTTTTTTTTATTTCATTTCGTAAGCGATAATTTAAGAATATAAAAACTGATAACAATATAATTAAAGGAATAACAAATTTTAATATATAATAAATATCAATGTTGTTATGGTACAAAATTAATTGATAGTTATTGAAAATACTACTTTTTTCTTTTTCAGATAAAGAATCAATTATTTTATTTACAATTTTGATAAATTGTTCATTTTGTTTTTTTACTTCTAAATAAATATTTATTTTATATTTTAAAGTCGTATTTATTTTTAACTCATCGATTTGGAACTGCTCAATTTGATGAGAAAGAGTATATAAATTATCAATTAATCCAAATAACAAATTATTTTTTAATCTATAAATCCCATCATCAATTGTATTAATTTCAATAAAATTTACATTAGGGTAATCTCTTTTTAGTGATTCAAAGATTTCTAAATCTTTTAATACACCAATTTTTATATGTTCTACTGAATTTAAATCACTTATATAATGTACACCATTTTTCGTAGCAAGGGCAAGAGGCACTTTAGCAATTGGATTACTTAAGACATTTTTATCAGAAGATTCTTTTTTAAAACTATAAACAAATTTCACTTTAATAGAATTAGAAAAAATATTTAGAATGTTATCTTTGAGTACTTCTTCTATATTAAAAGGTTTTGACAATTTATCTGAAATCAATTTCCAAAAATCAATTTCAATTCCAATTAATTCATTTAAATTTTTAAAAGAAAAAGGTATGTGGTCTGCTTGTGTTAATAAAGTGAATTGATTAGCATTCAAATAATTTAAATCATTTTCATTAAGTAAAGTATGAGTTTTATTTAAAATTATTGATTCTGTTTCAAAAGAGATATGAGTAGACTTTAAATTCAAAAGACTATAAATTCTTTTTATTTCATCTATTGTACGAGGATTAATATTACCTAATAAATTTTCATCAATCTTAGAAAGTTTCTTTAAAACCTCTCCTTCAAATATTAATAACTCTAAACTTTTATTCTGAGTATTGTACTTTTCATATATTATTTTTGCAGTTTTTTCAATATTGTTAAAGGCATATTCCCAGCCTTTTATTGATGCTTGATTGAAATTTTGAGCACGAATAGGATTGTTTTTTAACTCTTTTTGAGATGTAAATAATATACCTTCATAAAAATCAAAATTATAATTATTAGGATGAATAATATTAAAATCTATATTTTTTTGTTTTAATATAAAAGGCTCATTTGATAAATAGCATGTAATTGCATCTATATTTCCATTTATTAAATCATTTATTTCATTTGAACTAAAATTTTGAGTATTTAAATCTTGAAAATTTACACCTTCTGACATTAATAGGGATTTAATTGATACACTTTCTTTAGCATCATTTGTAATCATAATTTTCTTATTAATCAAATCTTTAGGTGTTTTAATATTAGAACTAGATAACGATATCAAAGCCATTGGAGAATTTTGAAAAATACTAGATAACAAAATAATGTCATTACCTGCAAATTTATCGATTATAAGTGAAGATTTCCCAATACCATACACTGCTTCATCTTTTATAACTTTTTGAGTAATATCATTATTGGCATCTTTTGAATACTCAATAATATTTACATCAAGATCAAGATCATTATAATAACCATTTTCTTTTGCCATATAATAACCGGCAAATTGAAATTGATTTAGCCAATCAAGATAAAGTGTTACTTTTTGATTGCTTTCGCTTGCGTGTAAGCTTAGTAATAATAATAAATATGTAATTAATAATTTTTTTATAAACATAATAGTATTCTACTATGTTATATATTAAATTAAAATTTTAAAATCTCTCCATCAAATTTGAATTTTATTTCCTCACCAACTTTAAGAGTATCATCGAAACTATGTACAAGTAATTCTTTATTGTTATAAGATAATATTATTTCATAATAACTTCCATAAAAAAGTATTGATTTTATTACAGCACTAAACTCTCCCTTTGAAGATATTTTAATATGTTCAGGTCTGATATAAGTATTGGATGATACTTCTGTCATTTTTCCCAAAAAATTTGCACAATATAAATCAGCTGGATGATGATAGATATCCTTTGCAGTTCCTGTTTGTAAAATATTGCCATCATTCATAATAGCAATTCTATCTGATAGATAAAAAGCATCTTCTTTATCATGGGTAATAAATAAAGCAGTAATTCCAAAAGCTTTTATCATCTCTTTTAGTTCAGTTCTTAGGTGAGCACGTAATTCAGTATCAATATTACTTAATGGTTCATCTAAAAGAAGAATCTTTGGTTTATTTATAATAGCACGTGCAAGGGCAACTCTTTGTTGTTGACCTCCACTTAGTTCATGGGGAAGTTTATTTTCTTGCCCTTTTAATTTTGTTTTTTCTAAAACATCTTCCAGTTGTTCTTTTGAAGTATTACTTCCAAATGTAATATTTGAAGCAATACTTAAATGAGGAAGCAGTGCATAGTTTTGAAAAACCACAGCAACTTGTCTATCTTTTGATTGAACATTTATCTGTTTTGAATAAACAATATTTTTATCTATTATGATTTCCCCACTATTGGGATTTTCAAGACCTGCAATCATTCTTAAAAAAGTTGTTTTTCCACTACCACTTTTACCAAGTATTGTAAAAATTTCACCTTCGTAAATATCTAAACTAATATCTCTAGATATACAGATATTTCCTTTTGGAAAGACTTTATTTAAATTTTTTATTTGTACAATTTTGTTCATATTTTTTTTCTTCCAAATCCAGAATTTAAAAGTATTACAGCAACTGCTGTTGTAGAAACTAACACAAGTGATGGAAATCCTACTTTGTAAAGCATTTCATTACTTGCAAGTTCATATATTCTAATAGCTAAAGTATCAAAGTTAAAAGGTCTTAATATTAAAGTAGCTGGTAATTCTTTTGCAATATCAATATATAAAATCAAAAAACCACTTATAATATATGGTTTCATTAAAGGAAAATATATTTGAATCATATTTTTTATTTCACTTTTACCAAATATTTTACTAGTGTCATCAATGCTTGAATCAATTTTACTAAAACCATTTTCAATAGAACCAATACTTGATGCAAAATATCTTGTAGCATAAGCAAAAATAACAATAAAAAATGTCCCACTAAATAGTATAAATCCAAGTGCCTTATCAATAAAACTACCAATAATCAATAATCCAACTCCAACAACAGCTCCAGGAATTGAATATCCTAAAATAGAGAGTTTGTGAGTGATATTTCCAATTTTAGATGGATAAAACCTTAACATATAAACAACAATAAAAGATAAGAATATAATGATTACTGATGAGATGATATTTAAATTTAAAGTATTATAAAGATAATCAAAAGTAGTAAAATCAAGGGTATGTATATCTACAATAGTCCAATAAATCAAAACCAAAGAAGGGATAAAAAGAGTGATTGTAGATATAAAAAATGAAATTGTAAATGCAATAAAATTATATTTTCCTGTTAATTTTATTTTAGAAGCTTTTTTAGCACTAAAAGTTGAACTAACAAATCTATATTTTTTTCTAATTAAACTTTCCGTCCATAAAATAGCAAAAACAAATATAAGTAAAGTAATAGCTACATATATTGCTTGTACTAAATCACCATATCCAAACCAACTTTTAAATATTCCTACGCTAAAAGTCTCAATTCCAAAATATAAAACAGTACCATAATCACTAAGTGTTTCCATGATTGCAAGTATGCTTCCTGCAAAAATTGCGGGATAAGCAAGTGGTAAATATACTTTGAAAAAGGCTTTTATTGGATTTATTTTATGTAATGATACAAGTTCACAAACCGTTGAAGAAACAGAACCAAAAGAGACTCTTGCTAGAATATAAACATAAGGAAACATTGCGATTGCAAAAATAAAAATAGCCCCAGACATATTTAAAATATCAAGTCTTGTATTTGTATTTCCCACTATATCTGATAAAATTCCTCTATATTCAAAAAAACCAACATATGCATATCCAAGTATATAAGCTGGATATGCAAGAGGAAGTACAAATAATATAGAAAATATTTTTGCACCAAAATATTCAAATCTTGCACTTAAATATGAACTAATAGTTCCTAAGATAACAACAAAAGCAAAAACTCCTAAAACTAAAATAGCAGTATTACTTATATATTCTTTCATTATTTCACTAAATAAGAATTCAAAATTAAAATCACTATTTAATACAAAATATAATAATAGTGATAATATTGGTAAGGCAATACATAGCCCAATAATTGGGGCTATGCTATATTTTAATTTATTTATTTCCAATTCGCTTTTGTAGCTATTTCTACAGCCTCTTTATTATATTTTCCAACTTCATTTAATTGAATATTATCTTCTTTAAATGTTCCCCATGAAGTTACCGTTGCTGATGATTTCGCTTTTGGATTTGCAGGAAATTCTTGATTTGCTTCTGCAAAAATCTCTTGAGCTTCTATTGAACTTAAAAACTCAATAAGTTTAATAGCATTTTCTTTATTTTTTGAATAATGTGTAACTCCAGCTCCTGAAATATTCATATGTGTTCCTGTTGTTGCTTGAGCAGGGAAAAATATTTTTAAACTTTTTGCTATTTGAGCATCTTTTTTATCTTCTGAATTTAGCATAACACCTAAATAATAAGTATTTACGATTGCAATATCAGCATCGCCAGCCGCAACTGCTCTAATTTGATCTCTATCTCCACCTTTTGGATTATATGGAAAATTATTTACAAGACCTTTTGAGAATTCTAAAGCTTTTTCTTCTCCATGATTTGCAATAATTGAAGCTAATAATGATTTATTATAAGCAGCAGTTGATGAACGAGTAACAACTCTACCTTTAAATTTTGCATCAGTAATACTGAAATAATCACTTAAATCAGCTGGATTAACCTTTAAAGGATTATAAACAAAAACCCTTGCTCTTTTTGTTAATGCAAACCATTCCTTATCATTATCTCTTAAATGACTAGGAATATTTTCATCTAAAATTTTAGATTCAATAGGCTGTAATAAATTCTTTTCTTTTGCTTGGTAAAGATTACCTATATCTGCTGTTATTAATATATCAGCTGGAGTATTTGCTCCTTCAATAGCAAGTTTTGCAACAAGTTCTTCGGCTTTTGCTGTTACAACATTTACTTTGATTCCTGTTTTTTCTTCAAATTGTTTAAGTAATATTTTATCTGAATCATAATGTCTTTGAGAATAAACATTTACCTCTGATACGGCAAATAATGATGTTGTTAGAATCATTGCACTTAGTGTTAGTTTTTTTAACATATTTTTCCTTTGTTAATATAGTCTTATTAATTAATATTCGAAATGATATTCTTAAAATACTTTAAATAATCTTAATACTAAGAATGATTATCATAAATAAAAGAATTATTTTTAACATAAACAAATTTTATTATTGTTATAATAATGTAACAAAAAAAAGGAAGATAACATAATATGATTTTAATGATTGATAATTACGATTCATTTACTTATAATATAGTTCAATATTGTCTTGAATTAGGGGCTGATTTAAAAATAATCAGAAATGATGAATTAACGCTAAAAGAAATAGAAGCTTTAAATCCACAAAAAATTATAATATCTCCAGGTCCAGCCACTCCAGATGATGCAGGTGTTTGTTTAGAAGTGATAAAATATTTTGCTGATAAAAAACCAATATTGGGTATTTGTTTAGGACATCAAAGCATTGCACAAGTTTTTGGAGCAAATGTTGTTCGAGCAAAAAATATGATGCACGGTAAAACATCTTTAATAAATGTTGTAAAAGATACGAAGATTTTTGAAGGCTTACCAAAGACATTTACACAAACAAGATATCATTCATTAATAGTAGAAAAAGAAAATCTTCCAGCTGATATAATAGTTACATCATATAGTAATGATGATAATGAAATTATGTCACTGGAAATAAAAGATAAACAAATTTATGGTGTTCAATTTCATCCTGAGTCAATAATGAGTGAACATGGGCATAAAATAATAGATAATTTTTTGAAATTATAAAATGATTACTAATAATAAATATAACTACTATTTTTATACATCCTTATCAATTTTAGTTTTTATTTTATTATTAAAAGCAGATACATCTCTTAGTATTTCATATAAAGAAGCTTTGAATGTATTTGTAAACAATTCTATTTTATCCGTAATCACAAATATCTCTATTTATATTTTTGGACAAAATGATATTGCATTAAGATTGCCCTTTATTCTATTTTACTTATTTAGCATACTTTTGATGTATAAATTAACAGAAAATTACTTTAGATATGAAAAAGATAGATTCATAGCTATTTGTACTTTTATGTTATTACCAGGTGTTTTAAGTGCTTCTTTACTTGTAAATAGCGCAATAATAGTAATATTTTTAACCTTGTTATATTTATATTATTTTGAAAAACATGAAAAACACTCTTATGTATTATTAATATTTTTCTTATTTATAGATAACTCTTTTGCTATTTTATATTTAGCATTATTCTTTTATTCATTTAAAAATCAAGATAAAAAGCTTATGTATTTTTCAATGATTTTTTTTATCTTCTCAATGTATATATATGGATTTGATACAGGGGGACGACCACGAGGCTTTTTAGTTGATACTTTTGCAATTTATGCAACAGTTTTTTCTCCCTTACTTTTTTTATATTTTGTATACTCTCTATATAGATCAGGGGTAAAAAACGAAAGAACATTAACTTGGTATATTTCAATGACAGCACTAATATTATCGGTTATTTTTTCAGTTAGACAAAGAATTTATATTGAAGACTTTGGACCATATGTTGTAATATCACTACCTTTTATGTTAAAAACATTTTTTCATTCATATAGAGTTCGATTAAAAGAATTTAGATTAAATTATAATATTTTAGCAATGCTAATAGTAATAATGTTATCTATAAATGTAATATTAACGTTCATAAATAAACCACTTTATTTAATACTTCCAAATCCATCAAAACATTTCGTATATCAATATCACTTTGTAAAAGAGTTATCAGAAGAACTGAAAAAAAGAAATATAGATGAAATAACAATGCTGGATGAACAACTACAATTAAGACTTAAATTTTATAATATAACAAAAGGTGAAAAATACTTTCTGTCAACAAAAGAATTTTATAATTATGATGAAAAGATTGTAATCGAATATTATAAACAAGAATTATTTACGGTATTTATTAAAAAAATAAAATGAAAAAATCTTTTTCTTTATTAGAGATTGTTTTAGTAATAAGTTTAATAGCATTTTTATACACAATATTTATCCCAAAAACAAAAATAAACAACCTTGATGAATTAACAAGTAAATTATCTTTATATCTAAGTCATTTAAGATATAAAGCATTAATAGATAATAAATATGATTTAGATGATCCTTTATGGCATAAAAAAAGATGGACGCTAAAATTTTTTAGATGTAAAGAAAATGTTGGTGGAATTTATTATGTGATGTATAGTGATAAAAACAAATCAGGACATCCAGGTGCTGAAGATAGTTTAAAAGATCCACTAACAAATAAATACATATATAGCTCAAACAATTGTAATGAAAATAATACAAATAGTAAATATGTATTGATAACAAAAGAGT
>JAGOIF010000112.1 GCA_017995775.1 Aliarcobacter sp. | reverse complement strand
ATATACAAAATCAAGCTATGATTTATGCAAATATTGTTGGATGTAATCTTGGACCAAAAATGACACCATTTGGTAGCCTTGCAACTCTATTATGGCTACATGTTTTAGCAAAAAAAGGTGTAAAAATATCTTTTATAAAATATAGTAAATTTGGATTTATTATAACCCCACCAGTTTTGGCAATAGTGTTGTTGAGTTTGTAAGAGATAAATCTTTAATAAGAAGCAATAAACTCTATTGATGAACTCATAAATAAAAAATAGACAAACCAAAAAATGATGTAGAAACAAATGAATATAAGATAGTAATTAATTTATGTGCTTCATTATATAGTTTTTATATTTCTTCTTCATATGAACTTGAACCAATAATTATTAAAACTTTATATCTTCTATAACTCTTATCAATAATTTGAATACTAACACTACCACTTTTATTATTCTTTTTTCTAACAAACATATGAAATTATATAAATGGAACATCCAAAAACTAATTAAAATACTTCATAAAAGCCTTAGCTTGCTTAAGGTTTCTATATTTTTACGATAAAAATCGATGAAATTAGGAAAAAATTAGATTTTTTAATACATTATTCATAGCGGTTTGGATAAAATAATCAAGTCTCATAAAAAAGCCTTTACTTAATTATATTTGTAGGTTTGGTTTATTTTTTATTTCTGATATTTGTTTAAAAGATAATATTCAAAGCTTATTTACAAATTATTTAACTACACAAATAAGGAAACTATAAAATGATAAGAAAAGATACCCCGATTTTAAATGTTGCAGATGATTTATTGAATAGGGATAATTTTGTAGAGAGTCTTAAACAATCAATTATAAATTATAGTGACAATGATGAAAGTTTAACCATTGGTCTTTATGGAAAATGGGGTGAAGGTAAAACATCAGTAATAAACCTAGTAAAAGAAAAGTTAGAAGAACAAACAGATATTATTTATTTTAGGTTTGAACCTTGGCTTTATTCAAATACAGAACAGTTGATGTCTATGTTTTTTAAAGATTTATCATATTGTATTGGGAATATATATAATCAAAATGAGCTTTCTAAAATATTCAATAGTTATGCAGAAGCTTTTGAAGCATTATCAAATTTACCAGAATCAACTGGTATGCTTAAATTTTTATCAAAATTATTAAGTTTTATTTTTAAAAAGTTATCTTGCCAGAAAACATTACTTCAATTAAAAGTAGATATTGAAAACTATATAGAAAGTTTAAATAAAAAGATTTTAATAGTTATTGATGATATAGATAGATTGAATAACAATGAAATTCAACAAATTTTTCAACTTGTAAAAATGTTGGGTAATTTTCCAAATACTATATATTTATTATCAATGGATGATACTATTGTTGCAAATTCTTTGAAAGAAGTACAAAAGTATGATGGATATAAATATTTGGAAAAGATAGTTCAAGTACCTTTAAGGTTACCATTATCAAAAAAAGAAGATATATTTAATTATTTATATAAAAACTTACAAGAAATATTGAAAGATTTTTTAAAATATGAAGATGAAAAAAAATATTTTGATAGTATTATAGATTATGATTTTTCAATATTCTTTGATAATTTAAGAGATGTAAACAGATATTTAAATATTTTTAGATTTAAAAAAAATGCACTTTTAAATAAAGTAAATAAAACAGATTTAGCTGTACTTACTGCTTTAGAGATTTTTGAACCAAAAATATATAATTATTTAAAAAATAATAAAGATAGTTTGTATGAATTTAAAAAAAATTTTACTACGGCACTAGAACTATCTAAAAGAGTGAATAAAAATTATTTAGGAAAGCTTTTATCTAAATTATTTCCAAATATGGAAGATGAAAATATAGAAATAGAAAGAACTATTAAAAACAGAGATTATTTCGAGGCTTATTTTAGTCTAAGCATAGATAATAAGATTTACAATAAACAAGTAGATGATTTTTTGGAAAAGTTAGTAAACAAAGAACAATTTATTTTAGAAATAAATAATGTTTTAAATCATCAAAATAGTCAAAATTATATAGAAAATATTCTAAAAGAGATTTTAGCTCATCCAAAAACAGCTATAACAGACAATAAAAAACTGATTATAATAGATGGATTTATATATACAGGAGATAATATTTTAAAAAATATTAGATTTAATCACTATCGACAAAACATAGAAAAAGATTTATTTGAAGTTGTAGAAAATTTTATAAATGAAGTAACATTAGAAGATGAACAAAAGAAATATGAAATAATTTTAAATAGCTTTGATGATACATCTGATAGTTTATTTATGTATGTTTATTTTGTGAATAATTTATTGAAGATTAATAATAATCTTGATGGATTTCTTATAATACCAAGCTTCAATATATTTAAAGATAAAGAAGATATTCTGAAAAGTAAACTAAAAAATAAAATAAATCTTTTTTATATAAATGATAAATTATTAGATGTGCCTTATTTATCCTATGTATTAAATATATGGAAAATACTTGATGAAGAAAAATATACTAAATTTATAGAAGAAGTAAAACAGAATGATGAGAAATTATTAAGATTTGTTAAAGGTTTTATTTATTTAAATTTTGATGAATCAATTCATGGAATAAAGAAAATAGATAAAAATAGTATTTCAAAATATATTGATTTTGATATTATAAAGAGTAGTTCTATATTTAGTGAAGTATCAAAGTATTTTGGATAAAATCTCAAATTATTTTAAAGGAGAAGGAATGAGTGAAGAGATTATAGAGATTCAAAAGCGAAGCTACAACTTAAAAAACTTATTTCTTGATCCAAATAATTATAGATTTGTTGATAATGAAAATTATAAAAAAATTGATGAAAAAGATTTATTAGATATAAATATTCAAAAAAGAACTAGAAATTTTATTGAAGGCAATAAAAGAGAAAATATAAAAGATTTAATAGCTAGTTTTAAAGCAAATGGTTTTTTAGATGTAGATGTTATACAAGTAAGAGACTTAGGAAATAATCAATATTTAGTTTTGGAAGGTAATAGAAGAGTAACTGCCTTAAAGGCTTTACAGGAAGATTATGAAAAAGGTTTAGACATTGGAAATTTAAATCCATCAATATTTAAGAGTGTACCTTTTGAAATTCATCCAAATGATGACAGTAAAAAACATCTTATAATAATGGGATTAAAGCATATTAGTGGAAATAAAAAGTGGTCTGCTCTTAATCAATCAAAATTAATATATGATTATTTATATGAGTATTGGAATAGTAGTTTATACTTTCAAAAAGAAGAAGAACTTTGTGATTCTTTAGGGGTTACCAAGCAAAAAATAAGAACTTCTCAAAGAGCTTATTTTTTAATATTAGAATATTTAAAAAGTGATTTTGGAGACCAATTTACAAGTGATAGCTACTCTATATTTGTTGAGATTATTAAAAGACCTTCAATAAAAGAATGGTTGAATTGGGATGATAATGAGTACAAAGCGTTAAATAAAATAAATCAAGATAGACTTTTTTCTTGGATTTCAAAAGTTGAAGATATAAATAGTCAATCTTCACTAGAAGATAATGAAGAAAATGATGATAAAGAATATATAGAATTAGAACCTATTATTTCTAAATCTGTAGAAATTAGAGATTTAGCTATTTTTATAAACAATACTGAAGCAATAAATGAGATGGAAAAATATAGAAGTGTTTCAAGAGGTTTACTAGCAAGCGGTGAAATAGATAAGCAAAATTATGAAAAAACATTGACTGATCTTGCAAAAAATCTTCAAAATCTTAGAATTTATAAAGATATGTTATCTATTGAAGATATTGAAGAAATAGATAGATTAAAAGATACATTTATAGATATTCTTCCTCAAAAAAGTAGTTTAAATATTATAAAAGGAAATGTATCAATATGTTTTGAGCATGGCAAAAATTCTCATTTTAATTCTGTATATATTAAACAATATAGAGTTTTAAATGAATTTAAAATTGATAATTTAAATAGGATAAATATATTTGCTGGATTTAATAATACTGGTAAAACTTCACTTTTAGAAGCTATTTATCTTTTGACAAAACAAAATGATATAGCATCCTTTTTAGAATTAATAAGATTAAAAAACAAAATAGAAAAATTAAGTCCTATTTGGTTAAATAAAGTTTTTACTAAAAATATAGATATAAGTGCAAGCTACAACTCAACAAATATTTCAGTGAAGCTAAGTAAATTTGAAGCTCAAGATATTGATAAAAAGGATGATTATATTACATCATATAAGCTTGAATCAAAAATAGATCAAGATAGTCTAGATAATACTATACATACTTTTGCATATGGAACACTAAAAAGAGAAAACAATCAGGTAAATAATTTGTGTAATTCCATAATAAAAAGTCCATACTATTATAACCTGGAAGAAGTTTTAAAAACACATGATAAAAGTGTAAGGTTAAAAGATACTGATGGAAAAACAGCTATTGAATTAATAGTTGAATTTCTTAAAAATATTGATAAAGATATAAAATATATTGAACTTACATCTGTAGATGATAATATTAAAAGGTTTATTGTAGATTATGAATCTTCTTTTGAAAATTTAGATATTACAAATTATGGAGAAGGCTTACAAAGAATATTTGAAATTGCTCTGTCTTTTGCTTATTGCAAAAACGGTGTAATATGTATAGATGAATTTGAAACAGCTATACATTATTCTTTATTGATAGATTTTACTGAATTTATACAAGAACTTGCAGTTAAATTTAATGTTCAAGTTTTTATAACAACACACTCTAAAGAATCTATAAAAGCTTTTGTAGAAAATGAGTATAAAAATAATGAAATATCGTTTTATACTATAACAAGAGATAAAGATAATATAATACAAACTATCTTTTATAATTCACAAGAGCTTCAAAATAGCATAGAGCAGGATTTGGAGCTAAGAGGATGGTAAAAAAACTTATTCTTTGTGAAGGTGGAGATGATATTGCTTTTTTAAATAGATATTTAAGTGAGTTTTTGTGCATAGATAAAAAAACATATGAAATACGAAAAATGGAAAATAAAAGTAATTTTTTTAAAAAAGATAGTTACATCACTATAATACAACAAGTAAAAGCTAATTTATATGATAAAGTTTTATTCGTACTTGACTCAGATTTTGAAGCAAAAGATAGTGTCTATGGTGGATATAAAAATACTGAAGACAAAATAAAAGAAATCATAAAAGATATGGAAATTGAGGCTGTTTCTCAATATTTTATATCTTGTGATCCAAATACAAAAAATGGAAATCTTGAACATTTACTTCTTTCAACTTGTGAAGAAAGCAAAAAAAAATGTATAGAAAACTTTATAAAATGCATAGGTTTAATGGATATAGAAACTAGTAATAAAAAGATAGTTTTAACTACATATAAAGAGATTTTTAGCAATCATCCTTATAATTTAGGGCATAAAAATTTTGATGAATTAAAAATAAAAATAGATGATTTATTTAAGGAAATTAATTAAATGAAATTAAAAATAGATAAATTTGGATTTATCATCACTCCTCCTGTTTTATTGGTAGTTTTATTGAGTATATAGGCTGTTTTAAGCTAAGAAGCTAGGAAGCCAAAACAAAGTTTCTGGATATATAAAATATTCCTTGAACAAGTTCAAGGCTCCTACAAATTCGGGGTTTCTAGGTTTTAGGAACCTTGAATTTATTCAAGGAAATTCTTAATTCAAAATTTAAACAAAATTTAAACTTTTATATATTATGATATTCATTATCATTTTAAAAAAGGAAATATTTTGTGTAACAATACTCTTTTAGGACAAAGGCTAAATTTAAGTAGTTCTAGTGATATTTTTGATAATTTAATTAAAAAAAATGAGTGGGAAACTCTGATTAGATTATTTAGTTTAAATATCTTGGATATAAATCATAGAGATTGCAAAGGTA
>JAGOIF010000111.1 GCA_017995775.1 Aliarcobacter sp. | reverse complement strand
TATCATAATGTACTCTAGGAATATATCTATTTTTAAATATGGCAACTTCTTCTGATGTATACTTTTCTTTATATATACCAAAAGGAACTAAAGGTTCTGTTTCAAGGATAATAATACTACCTCCCACGTCATATTTATATATCCATATTGATTTTATACTAAACTCAAAACTATCTAATATCCATTTAGTATTATTTATAAATTTATCTTTAATTTTAGTCCAAAAGGATAAAGAATTAAATTTCTCAATTTTTTCAATATTATTATCAGCTCTTCCCTGACTCCACCAAAGATGCATTTCTTTAAATTCTTTTGATAAATTAAACATTATTTCGTTTATTGTTTTTTTATCATCAATTTTTTTAAAACTTTTATAGCTTTTTTCATGTGTAAATTTATCTATTATTCCCTCAAATAATCTTAACGTTTTGAATGAATTACTTATTTCTTCCATCTCTTGTTTTGCTTTATTTTGTGAATCTAAAAAAATATTTATTTCATTAATACTACAGAGCCTTTTTTCTCTTTCATTTTGCAGTAAATTATAAATTAGGTCTTCATATTTAGAATATTGTGAATCAAATCTTTTTAGATTGATTTTTTCTTGTCCACGTAAAGTAGTTTTTGTGATAATCCAATATAAGATTTGTCCTAATGCAAATAAATCAGCTCTTTCGTCAATTTCATCAAATTTAATTGTAGATTGCTCTGGTGCAGAAAATTGATAATTTGCTAATCTCTCACCTCTTTGTGTTTCATGAAGTTTTATGTATTCAGAATCATTAAATTTTGCAATATCAAAATCTCCTAAAACGAGTTTTTTATTAAAATAAAAAATATTTTCAGGTTTTAAATCCCTATGTATTATTTTATAGCTATGAATCGTATTTATTACTGATATTAAATTTTTAAAAATATTTTCAAAAATTTCAAATGTAATTTCATTATTATTCACAATGTCTTTTAATGTTTTTTCAGCTTTTAACATAATTGAATAAGGTATGGTTGTCTTTTCATCTATTTCTAAAATATCAAAATGTATTTGAGGTAAAACTGCTCCTGTGTGCTGAATAGATAAAATATTGATATATGCTTGTTTAAATCGAAGATAAGCTCTTGATTCTTTCTCTTTTATATTTTCAATTAAAAATTTTATTGCATAATTTGTACTACCATTCAAAGATGCAGCTCTTACAACAGAAGTTCCACCTTGACCTAGTTGCTTCTTCAATTCAAAAGATCCTAATGTGTTTACAATATTTTTTTCTTTTTTTAAAAAATTTGATAACCTTTGTTTTAATTCATCCAATTTAATAACCTTATAATTTAATTTAATAATATAATAAAAATTTAAAATACATAATAAAGTTATCAGATGAAAATAAAAAAAGATTTTATAAATGAATTGTTAAACTCAATTTTAAAAGAGATTTAACAATATTTAAATAATTTATCGCTGAATGAGTTACTCAATCGTCGATAAATATATAATTTTTAGATTAATGAATACAACTTTATAAGAATAAGTATCTCACAAATAAGTAAAATAGTAAAGAAATTAAATTAATTAGCTTATTATTTTAGTTTCAATTGTTTTTATTAAATTTATAACAAAACTTATTTTGGTTGCTTTGGTATATTTTTTATCAATGTCATCCCACTCTATCATAATACCAACTAGTTTAAATTTTTTATTATAGAAATTTGATATATACCATAAACCTGAACCACTTAAGCCAGTTAATACTGGTAATGTTCTTATTGGAATATTATTTAAAAAACTTTTTTTTATTTTAGGTAGATTTATGTATGCATGTTCATTTGTAGTTGTATAAATATCACTTAACAATATAAATGGATTTACACTAATTGTTTTAGTATGTTTTTTTAAAGATGTTCTATTAATAGGAAAACCAGCTTGTAAATATCTTGTGTATCGTTCTTTAATAAACAAGTGGTTTGTATCAATTTGATTTAAATTTAAAAATTGGTAATACGGTTTTAATGTATCTTTTAATCTATCAGTTAAATGATATACAACTAAATCTATATTATTATCATCAGATGAATATTTAATACCTTCTAAAGAATAAAAAATGTTTCTAATTAATATTCCTATTTCCCACTCTTCTTCATGATTAAATGCATGTTTTGCAGTTATTAAATAATAATTAACTCCACTAGTATAAAGAATACTTGTTGCAATTGGTTTAGGTACGGTATCACGAGATTCTTTTTCGATATAGTATAACTGAGGAGTATAAGTTAATACATTCTTTGAAATATCTTTTACTAATTTACCAAGTAATTTATATATTACAGATTCGAATTTAGAGTTTTTTTTCATTAACTAGTCTCCAATATTGGTATCCTAAAGCTGTTAATTTACATGATTTCGAGTTTATTGCAGCATAATACATGTAGTCTTCACCAATAGGTATTACTAATCCAACACTTTGAAGCATCTGTAGTTCTTTAAAAATTTTTACTTTATCAGAATTAGCTTTATCTGTAGTTACTTCATATGAAGGATCAAGATCATATTCTGCTTCAGGGCAAGGAAAGTAATCTGTTATGTTTCTTAAAATATTAAAAGGGACTTTTGGAGGGATAGTTCTTAGGGGATAGAATCTACTTATGTTCGTTTTAAAAATAGGTCTTTGCTCCCATGCCCCAAGAGCTTCATCTACATAAGAATATAATGAACCAGTAGTTATGTTACCTCTTATATCGGAAGCTCCACCATTCAATGCATCGATTAATAAAGAAGTAAATACTCCTGCACCATTTGATTCAATGGCATATTCAGTTTCCCTGCTAGCAGTAAGAATTGACATTCCTTCTGATAATTGGGCAATATTATTCTCTATTATCCTTGGCGTACCCATAGCTCCAGAATGGCAACAATCTAAAATAATTACTTTATTTTTAGCATTTGACTTGTTAGCTATAGCAAGTATTTCATCCATAGAAACGCCTTCATCATATTTTTTAGCATCAGTTGTAACTAAGTACCCACCAGTACTTTTTATGAAACCATGACCTGAAAAGTATAATAATGCAATATCACTATCTCCATTAAAAAGTTTTTCAATTTCTTCTCTTAGTAATGACCTTGTAATTGTTTTATCAGAAGATGTAATTAATCTTGTTGAAAAATTTGGTGAACCATCACCATTCCTTTCAAGTATTGTTGAAATCGACGTTGCATCTTTAATACAACCTTTTAAAGGAGCAGTAGGATAATCATTTATACCAATAAACAATGCTTTTTTCATAATAGTTCCTATTTGTTTTTTCCTTCAGACATCATTTGATTAATTGCTTGTGCAATACTTTCCCAATTCCAAGATATAGTTCTATTCCGTTGGAGACCATTTGGTAAATTGTTTGACTCATTGGCACCACCTACATATATACCAAATACAGGTACATTTTGTTCTTTTGCCATAGAAATTTCTTTTGAAACACCAGTAGCACTAGCCATTGTTTTTCCTGAAAGTACTATTAGCATATTACATTTATTTATTTTATCTTTAATGATACTTTCCCATTTTGTTTGTGGTAACGATGATTTTGATGACCAATCTTCAATTGAGAATGGTGTTTTTGAATTTTTCGATTGCCCTATAAATAAATTTTTTTCACTTTCATTGTGATCAAAATCAAAACTGATAAAAGCTCTAGGATTTGCCATGAATATTTCCTCTTGTGTAAATAATTTTTTATTATTTTAACTAAAAAATCTTCTAAAATCATCATCTGAAAAACAATATTATAAAATTTATATTAAATCTTTCTATTTTCTTTTTGTATCACTTTAGACTATATTAGATTTAGTTGTATTTAAAAGTAATAATAAAATTTTGTATAAAATAATAACTCAAAAAAATCCATTGACATAGTATTTAAATCATGTAATAATTCAAAAAATAACTAATATTATTGATGATTGAGTTACTCATTCAGCGTTAATTTTAACAAGGAAAAAACATGGCAAATGCAAATGCAGTAATCATTAGAAAACCAAAAATATATAAAATTCCAACTAGTTCAAATCTTGCTCATAACTCAGGATTAACTCAAGCAACATATTGGCTTAATGATGGCAAAGATATCATTCAAAGTATTAGGTTTAAAGATAAAGAAGAGTTAGATAGTATCTGGAGGAAATGGGAAGAGGAAGCAAAAAGTAGATATAAAAATAATCCAATAAATAAAAGAGCATTAAAATCTAATGCTGTAATAGTTGAAGAAGGATTAATAGTAATTGGAACTCATGTTAAAGCAACAAAAAATGAGATAGTAAAAATACTTAATGATTTTGTTAGAAAATTTCAAAAAGATAATAATACAACAATACTTCATATAGCTTATCATACTCATGAAGGGCATGAGGATACAAATAGAAATGAAGTAATTAATAGACATGCACATTTTTTGTTTGCCAACGTTAATAATAATGGTGTAATGGTGCGAAGAAATTGGAAAAGAGATTATCTTAAAAAACTACAAGATGATATTTTTGAAATATCAAAACAATATATACCTACAATAGAAAGAGGAAAAGAAGCTACACATAAAGAAATATATATAGATGGTACTCTCGTAAAAATAAATGAAAGAAAACACCAACACCATAGAATATATAGAGAACAACAAAAACAAGAAACCATTAGAAACCAATTAATAAAAGAGCAATTATCAAAAGAAAAAGAACTAATTGAAGAAATAAATAGACTACAAAAACAAAATGATGATTTAATTTATAAAAATAAATTAGATCAAATTACAATTATTGAGCTAACATCAACAATAAGTGAAAAAAGCTATAAAAATAGTGAAAATATAAAACAAATAGAAGATCAAAAATATATTTTAGATCAATTAACTTTATTTCGTAATCGGCAAGCAATTCAAAATAATCTTCAATTTGATCTTTTAAAATTCATCAATTATCTTGAGAATGAGTTAATTGGCAATAAAACTCTAAAACAAGATAAAGAAAGACTTGAAGCTAAAAATAAAGAGTTAAATTATCAAATAGTTACAATCAGAACTGAACTTAATAGATTAAAAAATCAATCTAATAGTAATAATTTAGAAAATACTTCAGCAGATGAAGAAAATAATTACTTTTACGAAGAAGATCAGGATATGGATTATGCTAAATATTGGGATGAAAATAATTTAAGAATGTCTAATTGAGTTATATAGGATTAATTAAGAATAATATCATTTATTTAATAATTTTAAATTATAAAGGTAAATTATTAAAAAAGATATAAGATACTTTATTTTAAATAAAAGTATAAACACTGTTAAAATATTAATTTTATTTAAGAAACTTATATAAAATAAGAAGTAAATTAAGCTTAAAATGCTTATATATTGATAACTCTTAGTAAAAGATATTCAAATTTTCATAAAATAAAAAATTTCCAAGAATTTAATAAATCTATACAAATCCCTATATACAATACTTCCAAGTAATAATAAATACGAAATAATATAGAAAAAACCAAAAAAATAGTTTTTATAATTTTCAATACAAAGTAGTAAGGTTATTTCACATATAAGTCTAATATAATTCAACTAAGAACAAAAGGAGGTACAAATATTTAAAATAAGGTATAAGGTGATCGACTTGAAAACGGCAATTTTCAAGTCGATCTAACTATTTAAAATTCCAGGGAGGAATTAAATATGAATTATAGCATAAATTATAGCATTGAATGCTTGCTAGGGATTGAAAGGGCAATATTAAGCTCTCTTATTTCAGATAATAGTGAAGAGAAAATAGAAGAGAGCGTCAAAATCATTGAAGCAAATGATTTCTATTATGATCAGCATGGAGTTATATTTGAAACTATAATTAAGCTTCATAAATGTAATCAAATAATAAATGAACATACTGTTTTTTTGGAAAATCAAACAAAGATTAATCAACAATATTATGTTGATATTATTGC
>JAGOIF010000001.1 GCA_017995775.1 Aliarcobacter sp. | reverse complement strand
AACATAATTCCATTTTCATCTGGTTTTGAATTTGCACTTAAAGAAAATGCTTGAAATCCACCTGAATCTGTTAAAAAAGAGTTAGGAAATTTTGAAAAACCATGAAGTCCGCCGAATTTTTTAACAATTTTACTTCCAGGTCTTAAGTATAAGTGATAAGTATTTCCAAGTATTATTTTAGCACCAAGTTCTAACATGTCATTAGCATCAAGTGCTTTTACTGTTCCTTGAGTTCCTACTGGCATAAATACTGGAGTTTGAATCGTACTATGAGCTGTAACTATTGTACAAGCACGAGCTTTATTTGATTTTGCGTCAATTGTAAATTGCATAAAAATATAAACCTTTTTTATTGAATAATAAATTATATCTAAAGTAAGATTTATATTTTGTAATAGAGTAATTACAATTGATTATTTATACTTTTACACACATAATCAAACATTTATTAAAACCTACAATTAATCTTTTTAAGATATAATTCTAGCCATGAAAAAAATATTAATTATACTAGATGGTATTGTTGCAAAGAAATTATTACAAAGAATTATTGAAGCTAATACAGGTGACAATAGTTATGATGTAATTTATATGAGTGATGCGATTTTACCTGTTCAAAAACCTTCTAACTTTACTTTTTACAAATTTGATCCAACTTCTAAATCAAAACTTTCAATGGTTTTGGATAAAAATATTCATACAGAAGCTCTAATTGCTTTAAATTCAAAAGATGAAATGTTAAATGTTATTAAAAATATTAGAGAACATACTAAAAATCTTCAAATGACTGTATTAGATTATTGGGGAATAAAAGTAAATGATTCTTTAGTAAATATATATAGAGGAATAGAAGTATTAGCAAACGGAATGGTTGAAAAACTTCCTAATGTACCAGTTTTAGCCCAAAATATTGGACTAAAACAAGGTGAAATTATGGAAATTAGAGTTCCATTTGGAAGTTCTTATGCTTATAGATATATAGGTTCAATCGAGCAAAAAGAGTGGAAAATATTTGGACTTTATAGAAACCAAAAAATGATTACAATAAAACCTTCTTTAGTTTTAAAACCAAATGATGTGATTTTAGTTATTGGAAAACCTGAAGTTTTAATGCAAGTTTATAATGTAATAGGGAAAACCCAAGGTCAATTTCCTATGCCTTTTGGAAGTAATATTTATCTGTATTTAGATTTATATTTAGAAAATGAAAATAGTGTAAAAAAAGCAATAGATGAAGCTAAATATTTAAATCAAAAATTAAAAAATAGTTCATTAATTGTTCGAATTACTAGACCTACAACGGTTGAAATAATGGATATTATAAAAAATGAGTTAAAACATTTTTCTACAATTATGTTGTTTATTGATTATTCAAATAAAGGATTTTCAAAGCTTATAAAAGAAGATGCAAGAAAACATAATATTGGTATGATTATGTTAACTCAAGAGATGTTCAAAAATAAGAATGATATAAAATCAGTATTAGAGCTTAAGATTCCAGTTTTCAAATTTGGAAAAGAGAACTTAAAATCTATTAAAAGAACAGTAATTATTCTAAACGATACTAACTCTTATGAACAAATTTCTCCTATTGTATTTGATATTTCGAGTCAATTAAAAGTAAGAACAAAAGTATTTGATTTAGATCCAATTGGTGAAAAAGAGGGTAAATCAGATCTTTTAAATCACTTTGAAAATCTTGCAAAAATATTTAATGAAAAACTTGAAGTTGTAACAAGTGGTGAAAATCCAATAAGAGAATTAAAAAAACAAAGAAATATGCTACAAATATTACCTTTAAAAGAAGATATGTTTAATAAACGAATCTCTTTTAAATTTTTATATACAAATAGTGATTTTATTGCTTTTGATATGAATAAATATAATCAATTATTAATTCCAATAGTAGAAGAATAAGAGGAAAAAAATATATGAATTTTGAGAAATATCCATTTGAAAAGTTAAATGATTTATTACAAGACATAATACCAAATGAAAAATATGAACCGTCCGCTTTAACAATTGGTGAACCAAAATTCGAAACACCTTTATTCATACAAGATAAGTTAAAACAAACAAGCTCAAGTTTAAGAAAATATCCTTCAACAATAGGTGAACCATTTTTAAGAGAATCAATGATAAATTTTGTAAAAACAAGATTTAATGTAAACTTAAGAATGAATCAAATTGTTCCAACATTTGGAACAAGAGAAGTTTTATTTAACTTTCCGCAGTTTGCTTTATTTGAGAAAAAAAATCCAGTTATGGCATTTACAAATCCCTTTTATCAAATCTATGAAGGTGCTGCAATTGCTTCAAGAGCTGAGGTTATTCATATAGATTTAACAAAAGAGAATGATTTTAAAGCAAATCTTAGTGATGAAGATTTAAAAAGATGTGATTTAGTAATTTTAAATTTTCCAAATAATCCAACATCCGCTTCTATGTGTATTGATGAGTTAGGTCTTTGGGTGAAAAAAGCTTTAGAGTTTGATTTTATTTTAGTAAATGATGAGTGTTATTCAGAAATTTATTTTAATGAAGATACAAAACCGCCAACACTTCTTGAAGCCTCAATAAAAGTTGGAAATACTAGTTTTAAAAATGTTTTAGTAATGAACTCTATTTCAAAAAGAAGTAGCGCACCTGGATTAAGAAGTGGATTTATTGCAGGTGATGCAGAAATTTTAGGAAAATATTTACAGTATAGAACTTATGTAGGATGTGCAAGTCCTGTTCCTCTTCAAGAAGCAGCTGCCGTTGCATGGAATGATCAAAATCATGTGGCGGAATTTAGAAAAATATATAAGAAAAACTTTGAAATAGCAAAAGAACTTTTAGGAACAGCAATTCCAAAAGCAACTTTTTATATATGGCTAGAAGTAAAAGATGAATTGGAATTTACAAGAAATTTATATAAAGAAAAAAATATAAAAGTCTTACCAGGAAGTTTTTTAGGTAGAAATGGTTTAGGAAAAAATTATATTAGAATTGCGCTTGTTGAAAATGAAGAAAAAACAAGGGACGTACTTACAAGATTAAAGGATTTTATAAATGGATAAAGAAGAGTTATTTCAAGCAAGAACAAACCCAGATTTTCTAAAATATTTAGAAGAAGCAAGAGTTAATTCAATGAAAGCAGAAGATATAGGATTAATGTATGAAACATTAGATTCTATGTTAATACTTGATTTAGATGAAGAAAATGTAAATAAATTATATGAACAAATTTTAAAAACATCATTTGCAAATGTTGAAAAAATTTTAAGTAAACATGAAAAGTTAAACCTTGAAGGTGATAATTTACATTATGTTAGAGCTTTATATGAGCATGCAATAGAAAAATGGTCACAAGATAATTTTGATGGTGCGAAGAACTTACTTTTTGTATTAGCAAATATTATTGAAGATGAAGTTTTAGAAAAAGCATTAAATATTTTGATTATTATTCTATCTTCAAATATTCAACTTGATGATTTTTATGATACAAGAGTTGATTTAGATGCTATTAATGATGATGAAAGATATGGATATTTTATTATGAATTTTAGATTTGATAATCAAGAGTTTTTAAATGAAAATAAAGATATTTTAGAAAAAGAGTATAAAAATTTAAAACATTTATTAGGAAATTAATGAAAGTACATTTTATAGGAATTGGTGGGATAGGTCTTTCTGCCTTAGCAAGATTTTTAAATTTTGATGGGCATGAAGTAAGTGGTTCTGATATGAAAAATTCACCAATTACTAATGCTTTAATAGAAGAGGGTATAAAAGTTAAATGTCCTCAAGATGCTTCAAATATCGAAGAAGATTTTGATTTAGTTATTTATTCAGCCGCTGTTACGGATGAGAACCCTGAATTAATGGAATCAAGGCTTAAACAAATAAGAACTCTTTCAAGAAAAGAAGCCTTACCTATAGTTTTAGGTGATAAGAAAAACTACTGTGTAGCGGGTGCTCATGGTAAATCTACAACAACTGCAATCTTAGCTTCTATTTTAGAAAGTTCAGCGTTAATTGGCGCAATTTCAAAGGATTTTGGATCAAATTTTAGATATGTAAATGACTTAGTAGCTTTTGAAGCAGATGAATCAGATGCTAGCTTTTTACTATCAAATCCATATTGTGCAATCGTTACGAACGCAGAACCTGAGCATATGGAATACTATAATTATGATTATGAAAGATTTTTTCAAGCCTATGAAACATTTATAAATTTAGGTAAAAAAATAGTTATAAATGGGGAAGATGAATATTTAAAAAAATTAAATATTAATGAGCATGCCATTAAACTATATCCAAGTACTGATATAAAAAATGTAAGTTATATTTTAATTAATAATGAACCACATACAAGATTTGAATTACTAAATTATGGTTTTTTTGATGTTTGGGGATTTGGATATCACATAGCACTTGATGCATCATTAGCTATTTTAGCTTCTTTAAATGAGCTTGATATTGAGACAATTAGAAAAAATATAAGTAATTATAAGGGAATAAAAAAACGATTTGATATGGTTCAAGCAAATGAAGAATTTGTTGTTATTGATGATTACGCACACCATCCAACAGAAATAAAAGCTACTATGAATTCGTTATTAGAATATAATAATATTAAAAAAATGGCAAAAAAGGTTGTTATTTGGCAACCCCACAAATATTCAAGAACAATTGATAATCTTGAAGGATTTAAAAAATGTTTTGAAGGTTGTGATGAGTTAGTTATTTTACCTATTTGGACTGTTGCTGGTGAGAAAAAAGTTGAAATAGATTTTGAAAAAGAGTTTGCAAGATATAATCCAATTTTTGCCCATAGTATTCATACAACTCAAGGACAAATTCAACTAATAAATGAAAATAAGATTATAAAAACTTACACCCAAGGGATAATCTTAGGGGTTGGCGCTGGAGATATAACTTATCAATTAAGACATTAATTTTTAATGACTTCACCTAAAAGTGAAGTCATAAATATAGAATCTATATTACTATAACTTTTCCATTTTCGATTTTGATTTTTCCTTCTAATTCATATTCAAATATTTTATTTGGAAATTTACCCATAGCTTCTTCATAACTTGGGTTACTTCTACAAAAACTCAATACTTCATCATTTTCAATAAAGTTTAATTTCACACCACAAATTTCTTCAATAAATTTATCAATATCATAAATAGCTTGGATTAATCCTTTTTGTAAAAGCTCTTGAGTTCCTAAACTTTCATTTAATCTATGTGGAATTGTATATACTTTTTTTCCCATTTTTAAAGCATAATCAACGGATGTAAGAGTTCCTGAATTTAAATCAGCTTGAGTAACGATTAGTATGTCTGAAAGTGCTACTACAATTTCATTTCTTAAAACAAAAGTGTAATTTCTGGCTTTTTCACCCTCTTTATATGCAGAAAGAATAAGACCATTTTTTTCAATATCAATAATTAGATTCTTATTTATACTTGGATATCTTATATCTAATCCATTTGCAACAACTGCTATTGTATTATTTGACTTTGCACCTTGGTGAGCTAAACTATCAACACCCATTGCAGCTCCACTAACGATACAGATATTAAGACTTGAAAGTTTAGAGCTAAGTTTATATGTAAACTCTTTTGTGTATGAATTTGGTCTTCTTGTGCCCACAATAGCTATCTTCTTTTTATTTAAAAGATTCGTATTTCCTATGTAAAAAAGGTCTTGGGGATATTTTTTCATTGATGATAATTCATCAATTTTAAAGTTAATTTTTGAAATCATTAAAATCCATTATAATAAATAAAATTATTATAACGAATTTTTTACAAATATGGAAGTTTGTTCATAAAGATAGGTTCAACATCTTTTAATAGGTGTTTTGACTCTTTTAGAACTTGAAGTGTTATATTATGAGGATGTCCAATTGCTATTGCATAACCTTGTTTTTTCGCAAGATCTATTGCTTTTTTTAATTGGCTTTGAATAGCACCATAATTTCTGTCATTGTCAATAAAAGTATTTCTTACAATGTAGGGCATTTCATATTTTTGTGAATATTTTTTTATAACAGATTTTGCACTTGTTCTACTATCTACAAATATAAAATTATATTTTTTTAAAGCACGAAATAATTTATCAACGGCCGCATCATTTTCAGTAAAAACTGAACCCGTATGATTATTTGTATAAATTGCATTTGGATACCAAAGTCTTAGCTGTTTAACTCTTTTCTCAATTTCTTCATAAGAATCTGTAATTCTAAGTGTATCAACTTCTTCTCCTTTAAATGCACTTGATGCTTGCATAGGAAAATGAATCATGTGAAATGGTAAATCTTGTGCAATTTTTGCTGAATCTTTATGGGCATTTGTTGGAGGTAAAAATGCCATATTTACTGGATATCCAATATTTAAAATTTTTTCTTTTTGCGCTTTTGTACTTACATCATCAATTAAAATTACAAGTTTAGGTTTGTTTTTTTTATCATAAATAAAAGTATCTTTTTTTGTAATAATCTTTTTTTCATCTATTTTTACAGGATCTTTTTTAATAAGAGGTTCTTTTATCTTTTCATCTTTTGTTTTTTCTTCTTTTATCTCTTCAATTTTCTTTAATACTTTTTCATTTTCTTTATTTATTAATTCTTCTGTATTATCTTTATCAATAACTTCTTTTTCAAATTCTTGTGTATATTCTTCAAATTTATCATGTTTATCAATTGTTTTTGCTAATTCATCGAAATATTCATTAGGTTTTGCATCTTCAAATGTTTTTATTTCTTCAGCAGTATTTGTATTTTCATTTTTAGGAGTTTGATTTTCATCAGTTTGTTTTTTTATTTCTAAAATATTATCAATTTTTACAGTTTTGCTAGCTTTATGACTTTCTTTTTTCATCATAAAATAACTAAAAGTAGAGGCAACAAGTGCAATTAGAAGTATTAATAAAAATATTTTAGCAAGTTTATTTTTTTGGATTCTACTTGGTCGTTTTTTTTTTGTTTTCGTTTTTGTTTTTTTAGGAGTCATTTTTATCTTTGCGTAGTATTCAAGGAAGAAAAATCTTCCTTAAATTAATTTTTTAGTTAGTTTCTTGGTTAACGATTTTGTTTGATGAAATCCAAGGCATCATAGTTCTTAATTTTACACCTGTTTGCTCAATTAATGAAGCTTTAGCGTTAGCTCTTTCAGCATTCATTCTTGGGTATCCAGCTTGACCTTCTAAGATGAAGTCTTTTGCAAATCTTCCATCTTGAATTTCTTTTAAGATTTCTTTCATAGCTGCTTTTGATTCAGCATTGATAACTCTTTTTCCAGATACATAATCACCATATTCAGCTGTATTAGAAATAGAATATCTCATATCTGCAATTCCACCTTCGAACATTAAGTCAACGATTAGTTTTAACTCATGTAAACATTCAAAGTATGCTAATTCAGGTGCATATCCAGCTTCTGTTAAAGTTTGGAATCCAGCTTGAACTAAAGATACAGCTCCACCACATAATACTGCTTGCTCACCAAAAAGGTCAGTTTCAGTTTCATCTTTGAAAGTTGTTTCAATAATAGCAGTTCTTCCACCACCAATAGCTGATGCGTATGATAATGCTAATTCTTTAGTCTTACCACTTACGTCTTGATGAATTGCAATTAAATCTGGAATTCCTCCACCTTTAACAAATTCAGATCTTACAGTATGACCTGGAGCTTTTGGAGCAACCATCATAACGTTGATATCTTTTTTAGGAGTAATTCTTCCATAATGAATGTTAAATCCATGTCCAAATGCAACAGTTGCACCAGATTTTAAGTTAGGAGCGATTTCATTTTTATAAATATCACCTTGATTTTCATCAGGTAATAAAATCATAATGATATCAGCTTCAGCAGTAGCTTCAGCAACTGTTTTAACAGCAAAACCTTTAGCTTCAGCTTTTGCCCAAGAAGAACCATCTTTTCTTAAACCAACAACAACTTCAACACCTGAATCTCTTAAGTTTTCAGCGTGTGCGTGACCTTGAGAACCAAAACCAATCATTGCAACTTTTTTAGATTTAACTAAATCGATATTACAATCTTTATCATAGTATACATTTAAACCCATTATTAAACCCTCTAGTATAAAATTTTTTGTTGATTATACAAAAAAGTAACTAAATATAAGATAACTTAAAAAATTAAAGGGAAGAATATTATTAGTTTAGATACTATTACACGATTATTTCAAAAGGATTTAACTTGTTAAAAGAGCTATTTATTAAAATTCAAACAAATCAAAAAGGCTATTCTAGTGATGAATTAAAGCAAATAGAGAAATTTTTAAAAGATGAAATCATAGTAAAAATTGATGATAATTATGAATTAAACTCAAAATATAAAGTGGCAATTGTTAATGTTGGGAAAAATCTTGTTATTTTAGAAGATTTAATAAGCGAACATAAAAATATAAAAATAGAGTTTGATGATTTAAATGGTGCTTATGATGGAGATTTAGTTTTAGCTAAAAGAGTATTTAATCCAAGAAGTAGAACAAAAGCAAAAATAATTAAAATCCTTGATGGCAAAAAAAATGATGTTTTAGTTTATATAAAAGATAAAGCATTTCATACTGTAAAAGAAAATATAAAATTAGAAAATAAAAATGCACTAAAATATAAAGAAGGCGAAGTTTTATTAGTTGATAATAAGTCCCTTGAACTAATAAAAAACTTAGGAAATATAGAAGATCCAAAAATAGATGAATATATATCTTTATATCTTTACAAAGAAATTTTTAGACTTGATAAACCACTAGAAATTGATGCAAAAATGGATGATACAAAACAAAGAGTTGATTTAAGAGATTTAGCTTTTTGTACTATTGATCCAAGTAGCGCAAAAGATCATGATGATGCAATTTATTATGATAAGCTTGAAAATATTCTTTATGTTGCAATTGCAGATGTTTCATATTTTGTAAAAGAAGGAAGTGAGCTCGATAAACTTGCTTATTTAAAATCAACATCAATTTATCTTCCCCATAAAGTTCTACCAATGTTACCGCCAATTTTAAGTGAAGAGATGTGTTCACTTAAAGAAGGAATAGATAGATACGCCTATGTTTTTAAAATCTATTTAGATGTAAAAAACTTAGGCGTAAAAAAATCTGAACTTTTGGAAGCAATAATCAAATCCCATAGAAATTTCTCTTATGGAAGAATTGATAGGGTAATTGAAGGACAATTAGATCAGTATTCAAAAACTGAAAAAGAAATTTTTGATTATTTAATTCCTTTATATGACTTAACAAAAAAATATAGAGCAAAAAGATTACTAAAAGGTTATGATTTTAGAAGTAGTGAAAATAGATTAAAATTAAGAAACTCAAATCTTGAATCGGTTGAAGTCGAAACATCAACATCATCACATCAACTTGTAGAAGAGTGTATGTTATTTGCAAATATAGAAGCAAGTAAAAAAGTAAATATGATGGGAATTTATAGAATTCATGAAGAACCACCTTTTAAAGCAATTTCAAAACTTGTAGATGATGTAAATATCTTAGGTGTGAATGCAAAACTTCAAAGTGATGTTCATGAAACTATTGTACATATTCAAGAAAAAGCAAAAATTGCAATGTTAAGTGCTGAGATTGATGAGCTAATCATTCAAGCACAAACCCAAGCGAAATACTCTTCAAAAAATTTAGGGCACTTTGGTTTAGGATTTACTTCATATTCACACTTTACAAGCCCAATTAGAAGATATTCAGATTTGGTATTACATCGTATGTTAAAAACAAAACAAACACCAAAAAACATAGATGATATTTGTGCTCATATTTCATTAAATGAAAGAAAAGTAGATCAACTTGTTTGGGATTTTGAAGATAGAAAATACGCACGTTGGGCAAATGAACATATCGATGAAGAGATAAAAGTAAAAATTGTTGATGTTGAAAAAGCAAGAGCTGTTTGTTATGAAAAAATGGTTGGAATGAAAGTAGTTTTAGACAACTTCAAAGGTCAAAAACTTTTTACAAAACTAAGAGTAAAAATAAAATCAGTTGACATAGTAACAAAACTAATTGTAGCAACAATTAAATATTAATTTAGACTTTAGGATTTAATATATGTATAAAAATGAATTTGATAACTACATAAAACAGAATAAAAAATTTAAAGCTTACATGTTTTATGGACAATCAACTTTTTTAATTGAGCAATATTCACTAGCAATTGCACAATCTTTAGGGCAAAGTGATGAAATAGAAAAATTATATTTTGAAGAATATGATTTTAAATATGCAAAAGATAAGTTATTACAATCTTCACTTTTCTCATCAAATAATATATTGCTTATAAAAATAGAAAAAAAACTTCCTAAAAAAGAGGTAGATACTTTAATTGAAGCTTGCAATATGAATCCTGATAGTACAGTAATTTTCGCATGTTTAGGTGATGCAGATTTTAAAACTATGGAAGCTAGTTTTACATTAAAAACAAACTCAGCAGCTGTTAGATTTTTTCAACCAACTGATATAGAAGCTATTAAATTTTTAGAATATGAAGCAAAACAACTTCAAATGCCTTATGAAATAAGTGCTTTAAATCATCTATATTTTATGCATAAAAATGATTTAGCATTAAGTGTAAATGATTTAAGAAAACTAGCAATCTTAGATGAACTTTTAACAGTAAATTTAGTTGATAATAATTGTTTTGGAATAGGACTTGTAAATTTTGAAGATTTCTTACATGATTTATTAAGTGGAAAAGATATTAGTGAAGATTTAAATTTGATTCTAGAAGAAGGGATGAATGAGATATTTTTAATAAATCAAGTAACATCATTTGTTCAACAACTTTTTATGATAAGTTCTTATGCAAGAACAATAGGACAACCAAATCCTAAAGATATTTTAGGCTTTATTCCTCCAAAAAATATTTGGGAAAAGAAATCAAAACTAGCAATTAATAAAAAACCTGAAGTTTTTCAAGAGATATTAGAATACTTATTAAATATAGAATTAGATTTTAAAAGTTCAAAAATAGATAATCAAGCTTTATATCTTCAAGCAAGTCTAAGAAAGTTTACAGTTTTATTTAGGTAAAATCTCGGACTTTACAAAAAACACGAAATCCTTGCTGATATTAGGAAATGTAAAGAATACCGGCACAAACTATAAGGAGACTTAATGTCAAAATTAAAACATTACGAAACAATGTTTATTCTAAAGCCTACATTAACTGAAGAAGAAACTGTAGCACAAATCGAAAACATCAGAGCTATCATTGAGAAAAATGGTGGAGAAATCGTATCTGCTGATAACGTTGGGCAAAGAGAATTAGCTTACGAAATCGAAAGATGTAAAAGAGGGTACTATTATGTACTTTATTTTAGAGGAAATCCATCAGGAATTGCTGAAATCGAAAGAAATTATAGAATCAATGAAAACTTAATCAGATTTATTTTCATCAAGTTTGAAAGTAAAAAAGAAGTTGCTTCTTGGACTAAAATGAGTGACGAAGCAGCTAAGAAAGCTAACAAGTAATTAATTATTTAGGAACCTTAATATGTATAATAAAGTAATGATGTTAGGAAATTTGACAAGGGATATTGAACTTAGATATTTGCCATCTGGTTCTGCAATAGCAAAATCAGCAATAGCAACGTCTTATAAATATAAATCTTCAACTGGTGAACAAAAAGATGAAGTTTGTTTTTTAGATTTTAATATTTTTGGAAGATCTGCAGAAGTTGCTAATCAATACCTAAAAAAAGGTTCTAAAGTTTTGTTAGAAGGAAGACTTGTATTTGAACAATGGACTGCCCAAGATGGATCTACAAGAAGTAGACACTCTTTAAGAGTTGAAACTATGAAGATGTTAGATTCTAAGGGTGATTCAATGAATGCTGGGGATAACCAAGGTTATAATCCTCAAGGATCTTATAATCAACCAGCATCAAATCAATATGATGAACCAACTTCTCAAGATAGCTATGGTGGTATGAATCAAGCAAAACCTAGAGTTGAGCAAAGAATACCTGAAATTGATATAGACGAAGACGAAATACCGTTTTAGAAAAGGACATCAGATGGCAGAAAGAAGAAAATACGGAAAGAAGTATTGTAAATATACTGAGATGAAAGTTGATTTCATCGACTATAAAAATACTGAATTATTAAAATTATCAATGAGCGAAAGAGGTAAAATTATGCCTAGAAGACTTACTGGTAACTCTAAAAATTCACAAGAAATGGTAGAGAAAGCAATCAAAAGAGCAAGACATATGGCATTAGTTCCATATATTGTTGATACTCAAAATATCACTGATACTGCTTATTCAAGATCATTTTACTAGGAATTTATTCCTAGTAAATAAAAAGGGGAAGAGTTTAACTCTTCCCCTTTTTTATTGTCTATATTTTATCAAATACAAGTTTGAGAGTTAGTTTATAACTTTTCCCAAACAGTACCAGTAGAAGTATCCATTAAAGAGATATCCATTTTTGATAATTCATCTCTAACTGCATCTGCTGTTATGAAATCTTTTTCTTTTTTTGCTTCATTTCGTTTTGAAATCAATTGTTCAATTTTTATTTTCATATCTTCATTTATTCCAAATTGAAAGTATTCATAAGCATCATTAAATCCTATTCCTAAAATTTCATTTATAAATAGAATATTTGCAATAAGTTCTTTTTTTAAGTTTTTATCTTTTGGATTAGAATCAAGTTTATCATTTGCTGATCCAATCATCTCATCTATTAAAGAAAGTGCTTTAGAAGTATTTATATCATCGTTTAAAGCATTTAAAATATCTTCATAAAATTTTTTATTTACACTTGAAGTTTCAGTTCCATAAACTCTTTTTTTAAGTCTATAAATTTTATCAAGTCTTTTTTTAGATGAAATTAAATCTTCTTCATTAAAATTAAAATTAGCTCTATAGTGTGCTGACATTAAATAAAATCTAATAACTTCACCTGAATATGATTTAAGTACATCTTTTAGAAAAAAAGAGTTTCCAAGAGATTTACTCATCTTTTCACCATCAATATTTACAAAGCCGTTATGCATCCAATATTTTGCAATTTGTTGTGATGATGAACATCTTGTTTGACTAGCTTCATTTTCATGGTGAGGAAAAAGTAAATCTGCTCCACCTGCATGAATATCTATTTGAAATTCACCATCTTTATAAGCTAAATGCTTTTCAATCATTGCAGAACACTCAATATGCCATCCAGGACGTCCTAGACCAAATGGCGCTTCATAACTAACATCATTTACTTTAGCAAACTTCCAAAGTGCGAAATCCGATGGATTTCTTTTTTCATTATTTACTTCAACTCTTGCTTGTGAGTTTTCATCACTTGCTTTATGAGAAATTGAGCCATATAAAGAATCTTTTGAAGTATCAAAATAAACACTATCACTTGTGCTATATGCTATATCTTTTGATAAAAGATTTGAAATCATATCTTTCATAACTTCGAGATTTTCAGTAGCTTTTGGCTCAATTGTATTATCTAAGATATTTAAAGCTTTCATATCAGCTTTGTAAGCATTTATATAAGTGTTTGTTATTTTTTCTAAAGTTTGATTAGTTTCGTGCATTTTTTTGATGATTTTATCATCAATATCTGTGAAGTTTTTTGTCATAATTACTTCATAGTTATTAGCTTTTAAAACCCTATGAAGTAAATCAAATGCAATTGCGCTTCTTGCATGACCTAGGTGTGAATCATCATAAACTGTTGGTCCACACACATAAATCTTTGCAATATTCTCTTTTATTGAAACAAATTCAACTTTCTCTTTTTTTACTGAGTCAAAGATATATATTTTATTCATTTTACTTAAATAATGCCTCTAAAGATGCTGTATCAGTTGTTTTTTCTTCAACAGTATTTACGTTATTATTATCATTACTTGAAGATGGAGTTGATAATGAAGCAATCTCTATAAGCTCAATATCATATTTTGTAAGCATAGATGCAAGCCTGATATTTAATCCAGCTTTTCCAATAGCTTTTGATTTTTGATCACTTGGAATTGTAACAATAGCTTTACCTTTTTCACCATAAGTAGGTGATTTTTCGATTTTTACACTATTTACAAGTGCTGGTGATAAAGCTCTTGATATGAACATCTCAGGAATAGTTGAATACTCAACACAGTCGATATTTTCACCATTAAGTTGTTTTGATACAGAACCAATTCTAACACCTTTAACTCCAACAACAGCACCAATTGGATCAATTTGTGGCTCAATTGTAGATAGAGCAATTTTTGATCTACTTCCTGGGATTCTAGCACTTGCTTCAATGGTTACTTTTTTATCTTTTAGTTCAGGAACTTCAAGAATTAAAAGATTTTCTAAGAATTTTGGAGATGTTCTTGAAATATCTACTAATAAACCATTTGCCTTATCAATAGTTACACCCTTAACAACAGCTTTTACAACGTCACCAATTTTAAAAGATTCACCTTTTATTCTACTTTTTCTTTGTAAAATTCCTTTTACTTCACCAATTTCAATAAAAGTATTATCTTGTTTATCAATTCTTGTAACTGTTCCAGCTACTGTTTTACCAATTTTTTCTTTGTATTTACTAACAACGTTTTCTTCAACAAATCTTTGAAGTCTGTATTCGAAGTTACTATGAAGAATTGTTGCTGCATTTCTTCCCATATTTTCAAACTCTAAATCGTAATTCATAAAATCGCCGATTTCTAAATCAGAGTCAATTTCTTTTGCTTCATCAAGTGTAATAAAGTTTTCATAGTTTACCGCGTGACCAAATTTAGTAACAGCATTAGCAAGAAGTCTTTCATCATCTTCACTTACAACTTCTATTTTTTGAAACAATTTAAGTTTTTTATTTGATCTATCAATATATGCATCAAATATTAATGATTCATCAACCATTTTTTGTGCAGTTTTAATTAAAGCTTCTTTTAGTGCATTTTCAACATCATCAATTTTTAGACCTTTTTCATATGCAATTGAATCTAAGATATCTATTATTTTATCCATTAATAACCTTTTATTTGTTGACATTGAAATGAATAGTTTGATTTTCAATGTAGTATAGGTTAATAGTATATCCAAAATAGCCTTTTATACAAATTAAAGTAATTTTGAGATAGAATATATGATTAATAAAAAAGAAAAAGGCTTAGTATATGGAACTATTATTTGCAAGAAATGAGTTAAATGAAAAACCAAAAAAAGTACAATTAGACAAAATTAAAGAAGAGTTAAAAAAGAATAGTCAAAAAATATTTTATTTTGATAGAGACAACTCTCATAAAGATATGATGGCATTAGTAGATGCTTTAGAAAAAGATGGTTATAACGTATATTTTAGAGAAGTGAAGTATGGATTAGCAGATGAAGAGTATATGTATGAGGTTCATGCACTTTAGTCTTTGGATTGTGTAGAAAAATTATGAGTCCAAATAAAAAACTATTTATACAAACAATAGGTTGTCAAATGAATGACACCGATAGCCAACATATTCAAGCAGAACTTGAAAAACATAAAGGCTATACAGCAACTTCAAATATGGAAGAAGCTGACTTAATAATAATTAATACATGTTCAGTAAGAGAAAAACCAGTATCAAAACTTTTTTCTGAAATTGGCCAATTTAATAAAAAGAAAAAACCGGGTGCAAAAATTGGTGTATGTGGTTGTACAGCATCTCATTTAGGTGAAGATATTATTAAAAGGGCACCTTACGTAGACTTTGTTTTAGGCGCTAGAAATATTTCAAAAATCAAAGATGTAGTTGATGTTAAAGGTTCTGTCGAGATTTCTATTGATAATGATGAATCTATGTATGAATTCTCAACTGCAAAAACAAATCAATACAGAGCAAGTGTAAATATCTCTGTTGGTTGTGATAAAAAATGTACATATTGTATAGTTCCAAGTACAAGAGGTGAAGAGATTTCTATTCCACCTGAGATGATTGTGGATCAGGTGAAAAAATCTGTTGCTTTAGGTGCTGTTGAAGTTACACTTTTAGGTCAAAATGTTAATTCTTATGGAAGAAATTTTTCAGATGGAAGAGGTAAATATTCATTTACTAACCTTCTTCAAGATGTTTCAAAAATAGAAGGTTTAGAGCGAATTAGATTTACATCACCACACCCTTTACATATGGATGATGATTTTATTGAAGAGTTTGCAAGAAATCCAAAAATTTCAAAATGTATTCATATGCCTTTACAAAGTGGTTCAACAGAAATTTTAAGAGCTATGAAAAGAGGGTACACAAAAGAGTGGTTTTTAAATAGAGCATCAAAATTAAGAACACTTGTTCCAAATCTTAGAATTACAACTGATATTATTGTTGCATTTCCAGGTGAAACAAGAGAAGATTTTGAAGATAGTTTAGATGTTGTAAATCAAGTTGAATTTGATCAAATCTTTAACTTTAAATATTCTCCAAGACCAGGGACAGAAGCTTTAAATATGGCACATTTAGAAATAGCTGATGAGATTGGAAGCGCAAGATTAATTGAATTAATTGAAGTTCACAAAAGACATTTAGAGAAAAAAATGGATACATATATTGGTCAAACAATGAATGTTCTTATTGAATCTTTAAAACCAAATGGTGAAGTTTGTGGCTTTACAGATAATCTTTTACAAGTATTTACAAAAGGAAGTGATGATCTTTTAGGTAAATTTATAGATATAAAAATCACAGCTGCATCAAGAACTTCATTAAAAGGTGTTGTGGTTTCTTAAATGAAAGTTTTTTTAAGAACAACAATATTGCCTTATTTAGCCTATTTTGTAATAAAATTTATATATTTTACAAATAAAAAAGTTTTCCATCATCCAAAGTTAGTTGATGGGGAAGCTTATATATTTGTAGCATGGCATGGTGATTTGGTTTGCCAACCAATGAATTATTTTAAAAATAGACCAAATGGTACAATAAAAACATTGATTAGCCAAAGTAAAGATGGTGAAATTATCTCAAGAATCTACTCTTTATTTGGAGGTGGTTCAATTAGAGGATCTTCATCTAAAGGTGCAACTAAAGCATTAATTAGTACAATAAGAGAAATAAAATCAGGGGTTGATATTGCAATAACTCCTGATGGTCCAAGAGGTCCTATGCACACAGTTGCTGATGGTGTAATTGCCATTGCTAAGAAAAGTGGTGCTAGGATTGTTGTATTAAATTCAAAACCTAAATCATATTGGCAGTTTAATTCTTGGGATAAATTTTTTTTACCAAAACCTTTTGGAAGAATAGATTTTTTCATGTCTGAACCTTTTGATGTGAGTGATTTAGAATTTGAAGAAGCAAGAAGTTTTATTAAAAATAAAATGATGATAAATGCAATATCTTAAAGAATTAAAATAGGAAATATATGTTTACTACGAAAGAGTCTTTGTATATTAATGTTATCAAATATGATTCACAATTAAAACTCGATTACAAAAAGATTAAAAATGAACAGATTATTCATACTGATAATTCTGTTTTTTTAATTAATGATGATATTTTATCTACTGATATTGCCCAAAAATTAAATACTTCTCAAGAAGAAAATGATTTCACATATATCTCTACTTTATTATTAAGTGATACTACAAAACTTGTTCCAAGAGCCTTATCCGCAAAATTAAAAGATTGTGAAATAGGAAAATTCAATAATGAATATGATATTGCAGTTTTAAAAACAACACTTTTTGAGACGAAAAACTATTTTGCAAAAACTGGAATTGATTATATATATTCTGCTTTTCATATTATGAATTTAAGATTACAAAAAAATGTTTGTAGAAACGAATTATTGTTATTTTTATTTAATAATAAAGTATTTGTATTAATAGTAAATCAAGCTGGATTGATTGTATTTCACCAAACAGAAGATTTAGCTACTTTTGAATCGGTTAAAAAAACTCATTTCTATGAAGATGACGTTGATGGACAAAAACTTTTTGATGAGATATATTATTTAGAGTTAAATGAAATAATTCATAATATATTAGATAGTTTTTATGAAAAGAAGAATGATGTTTTTGTTGAAAAGATTACTATACTTTATGTGTTAAAACAATTATCACCTGAGCAAGTAGAACAACTAAATGATGATTTAATGTTACAAGTTGAATATCATCCTATAAATATAGATGAAGAGCTATTTGAACTATCAAAAGATAAGCATTTAAAAAAGAGTTTTACCAAACCTAGAAAAAAAGTAAAAAAAAGAAATTATAATTATATTTCCGCATTTATACTTCTAGGATTATTAATATTTGGTGCTTATTCTTTCTTTAACTTAATTATGAAAGAAAGAGCAAGTGCAAGAGTAGAAACAAAAGTTGCAACAACTAAAGTGGAGCAATTATTAAAAATACCTGATCATATAAACTTAAATGATAAAATCGAGCAAAGAATACGAGATGTTTTTAACATCATAGATTATGATATTATCTTAAAAGAATTGAAAATAGAGCAAGATTCAATGGAGTTAAAAGGAGTATTTCTAGCAGAAGATACTTATTTTAAATCATTAAAACCAAAATTAGATATTTTATATAAAACTAGTGAATATATAAGTTTAGATAGCCAAAAGAAAGTAAATATTGAAAGTACAGTTATTTCAAAGGGTGTAATTCCTCTAAGTGATATTGTTTATAAAACTAATTCAAAAGAGTATATAACAGATGAATTAATTTCAACAGAAAGAGTATCAGAACAATTAAAGATTTTATTACCTGAAAACTCTATTTTAAAACTTGTATCATCAACAAATGAGGGAATAAATAGATATAACTATATTGTGAACATTTTAGTAAAAGAACCAGCACAGTTTTTTGAATTAATTGAAGTTATAAATCATGAGCTATATTCTATAAATATTTCATATCCTATAAATATGTTAAGAACTGAACTTGGGATTGAAATTGAGTTTAATTTGGTATTTAATCAACCAAAATAAGAAGGAAAACTAAAAACTTGGGTTTACCAAGTTTTTAGTTCATTATAAATACTATCTCTTTCTACTGGAATAAATCCAGAATTTTTAATCAAATCAACAAATTCTAATTGGGCTATCCCATTTGCACTTGTTGCTCCTGCTGCACTTTGAATAGATTCTTTTTCAATAGTTCCATCAACATCATTTGCTCCAAATTCTTGAGCTATTAATGCTAATTTAACAGTTGAAGTAGCCCAATATGCTTTTATGTTTGGAATATTATCAAGTAATATTCTAGCAATTGCATAAGTTTTTAAAATCTCTTGACCTGTTAATGGCTCTTTTACTTTTAAGTAATTATTCTCAGTTTGATAAACCAAAGGAATAAAGGCATTAAAGCCACCTGTGATGTCCTGTAAATCTCTTAATCTAATCATATGATCAATTCTGTGGTTTCTATCTTCAACGTGACCAAATAGCATTGTAGCGTTACTTTTTTTGCCAGCTGTATGCCAAAGTCTATGAATTTCTAACCATTGCTCTGATGTAACTTTTCCACCACAGATTCTTTTTCGTACTTTTTCATCAAAAATTTCAGCTCCACCACCTGGCATTGAGTCAATTCCATGTTTAATCATCATATCTATAATTTCTTGATAAGATAAATTATACTCTGTGCTTAAAAAGTGAATCTCAGCAGCTGTTAATGCTTTTACATGAATTGCTGGAAAATTTTCTTTTATTTTTCTAAACACATCCATATACCATTGTAATCCTGTGTGAGGATTATGTGCAGATACGATATGAACTTCTTTAATATCGTTTTTAGAAGAGTTTTTTACTATTTCTAAAATCTCTTCGTGTGTCATTGTCCATTGGTTTGGATTTTTTCTACTTGCACTATATGCACAAAATTGACAAACATCTTTACAAACGTTTGTTGGATTTATGTGTCTATTTATATTAAAATATGTTTTTTTACCATGTTTTTGTTCTCTAATTTTATTTGCATAGTTTGCAAGTGTGAATAAATCTAAATCATATAATTTAATTGCATCTTCGTAATTTAATCTTTCTTGTTTTTCTAATTTTTCTATAATACTCATATCTTTCCTATTTACAGTCGAAATCTTTTGTATATGATTTATCTCTATTTATATGAATAAATCCTATACATGTTTGTTTTAAATCATTATCATAAAACTTTATTTTAAAAACACTGCTTTTATATCTAGTTTCTGTATCTTCTACACTTAACTTATTTATTACTTCTACACTTTTTATATTATTGTGACCAATAGTAGCTAGCATTTCTGTTAATTTCTGCTCTTTTGTAAATTTTAGAACAAAAAAGATAGCAATTGCAATAATTATAATTAGCGCAATTGTAAACACAGTTTTTTTAGGTAATTTTCTAACCTCTGTTTGCATCTGTGTTCTCTTCTAATTCTTTAAATGAACACTCTTCACCATCATAATATTCAATTGTTCCATCTTCTACTTTATAATACCACCCATGGATTTGTATCTCACCACTTTTTATTTTTTTAACAATATATGGAAATGTTAAAAGGTTTTCCATTTGGTGAACTATTGAAATTCTCTCTGTTGCTCTATATAGTTTTTCAGGGTCTGATTTATCTTGAATTGCTAAAAGTGTATATTCTTTTGCTTTTTTTCCAAGATCTAGCCATTTTTTTACATTTATTAAATCAGGTGAATCACCTAAATCATGATATAAACTCTTACAAGCTCCACAATGAGAATGTCCACAAACGATAATATGTTTAACACCTAAAACACAAACTGCATATTCAATAACAGCTGAACTTCCATGATAGTCATTATCAGGGTTATATGGAGGAATAAAATTTCCAACGTTTCTTAAAATAAACATATCTCCTGGTTTTGTATCTAACATTAAATCAGGTGTTACCCTGCTATCACTACAACCAATAAATAAAATTTCAGGCTTTTGACCTGTTTCAACTAATTGTTTTAAATCGTCTTTATATTTAGGAAATCTAGCTTCTCTAAATTTTTTGTTACCTTTAATTAAATCATTTATTAACACTTAAATCCTTTAATAATCTACATACATTTCTTAGAATATCACTATTAATATCTATTTTTGCAATTAATCTAATAATTGCTTCTTTAACTGTTGGTTGCCTGATTGCACCAACTAGAAAACCATTTTGTTTTAAAATTTCTTGAATTTCTTTTACTTTTTTATTATCTTTTATCAAAATAGGAATAATCAAACTTTGTGATTTTATTCCTAATTCACTGTAAATGATATTTAAATTTTCTTTTATTTTTTCTTTTAATTCTTTTTTATTCTCTAAAATATGCTTTAAAGATTCATATCCTAAAGCAATATCAAACAAAGATGGAGCAGTTGAATATATTATAGGCTTAGCTCTATTAGTTAAAAAATCTATGATTTCTTTTGATGCTAAAATATAAGCACCATAAGAACCATAGGCCTTTCCTAATGTTCCCATTTTTATATGATATTTATTTGGTGTAATTTTATAATAATCAAAAATTCCTAATAAATTATCTCCAATAACTCCAGAACTATGGGCTTCATCAACTATTAAAATAGCTTTGTATTCATCTGCTAAATGAAATAATTCAATGGGTGCTAAATCGCCACCCATAGAATAAACACCTTCAATTACAATAATATTACGACCAATTCTTTTGTTTGATAAGAGTTTATTTTTTAAATCAAGTGCATCGTTATGATTAAAAACAATAACTTGTTCGGGCTTTAAAAGTTTTGTTGCTAAAATACCACTTGCATGATATTCTTCATCAATAAATAATGTATCATTTTTTCTACAAAGTGCTTCTATTAAAGAAATATTCGCTAAAAATCCTGAACCAACGGTAATTGCTGCTTCAAAATTATTAACTTCACAAAGTTTATCTTCAAACATTTTATGAATTTTATTATAACCATTTACAAGCATTGAAGCTTTTGGAGCGTGATAATTTTCTTTTAATACAGTTTCATAGGCATTTTGAAAAATTTGTTTATTTGTTGATAATCCTAAATAATCATTAGATGCTAAATCAATAATTTCTTCAGGAAATAATTCTCTTGTTCTAAAACGGTTAGATTTTTTAATAGATGACAGTTCTTTTGAGTACAAAAAATCCTCCATAAGTATTTTTGTATGGTAACAAAAAACGTTTAAGAGCAAGATAAAAATTTTAAATTCTATATTTGCTAGATTATTGCTACTTTAAATTGTTACAATCACTTCTACTAATTTTAAATATAAGTTCAAAGCAACAAGGGGTGTTTGTGGCAACCTTCACCACTTGTTTTTAAAGAAATAAAATGACAATATTTTCCAAGACTTTTAACAAACTATCGTGTATTATTCTAAAATGACTGAAAAACAAAATAATAAAATATTTAAAATAAAAGACTTAGCCCACTTAGAATTAAAATATTCTAATACTTTTTATGAATGTTCTCAAAAACATTATCACAATATGCTTTGTATTTTGGCTTTAAAAAATGGAAATGCAAAAGTTATAATTGAAGAAAAAGAGATTATTTTACAAAAAGACAAACTAGTTATCATAAATCCAAATGAAGTGCATTTTTCTATGAGTGAAAGTTTTTCACAAGATTATTATGTAATATATATTGATAGAAATTGGTATAGAAATTTACAAAGTTCAATTTTTAATACAAATGACGTGATTGCTTTATCAAATGAAATTTTTGATTTACAAATAGTAGAAGAGTTTTTTGAACTATTTGAAACCTTATATTTAAATAATGAAGTAATAGAAAAAGAGTTAAAACTTTTTGAATTTTTAAGTAAGATTTTTGATACTTGTGTGGATGAAAGTATAGTTTTAAAAATTGATAATAGAACACAAATAGCAAATGAGTTTAAAAATTATATAGAAAATAATATTGAATCAAAGCTAACTTTGGCTCAAATTTCAGATGCTTTAGGATTTAGCCCATATCATATAATCAGAATTTGTAATCAAGATTTTGGATTAAGTGCAAATGCATATATTGTAAACAAAAGAGTTCATAGAGCAAAAAAAATGATAGCAGATGGAATGGAAATTTCACAAGTGGCAATACAAATTGGCTTTTATGATCAAAGTCATTTAACAAATATTTTTAAAAAAGTTTTTGCTATGACTCCAAAAGCTTATCAAAACAGTATATTAAAGGAAAAATAAAATGAATCTTTTAGATAGAAATTCAAATTTTAATATTTTATTAGCAGGAATAATAGGTTTATTTATAGGTGTAGGAGTTGCAAGGTTTTCTTATACATCATTACTTCCATCGATGTTAGCTGATAATACTTTGTCTTTAACATTTTCAGGAATATTAGCATCTATTAATTATGTGGGATATTTAAGTGGTTCGATTTTTGCCATATTTATAAAAGATATAAATACAAAAGTAAAGTACTTTAGACTAGGAATCATTCTTTGTATTTTAACAACCATTATAATGGGAGTAACAACAAATGAGATTTTGTGGTTATTAGGAAGAGTTATTGCTGGATTTGGAGCTGCTATGGCTTTGGTTGTTGGAGCGGCTATTGTTATGACGAAGCTAAATTTTCAAGATAAAACAAAAGCTATGGGAATATATTTTTCAGGTATTGGAATCGCACTTGCAAGTTCTGATATTATAAGTAGATATGTATTAAGTTTTTCGTCTTGGCAAAATTCTTGGATAGTTCTTACTTTTTGTGCAATTGCAGTTGCAGCTTATCCTTTGTATATTTTATCTTTTGATAAAGAAATAAGCCAAAAAAATGAGAAGCATCCTTTTAACAAAGCACTTTTTTCTCCATTTGTTGTAGTTTTAATTGTTGCATATTTTACAGAAGGTGTAGGATTTGTAATACAAGGAACATTTTTACCAACTATTTTAAAATCAATTGAAGGTTTAGAAAGTGTTGCTGGTTTATCATGGCTTTTAGTTGGACTTGCTGGAATTCCATCTTCAATTATTTGGATGAGATTAGCACATAAATATGGAAGTGTAAATATAATTATAATTGCAATGAGTTTACAAATCGTGGGAATTTTAATACCAACCTTTAGCACAAACATGTATTTAAATCTTTTTTCAGGAATTTTATATGGAGCTACATTTGTGGGTCTTGTGGCATTGTTTATGAATCTTGGTGGAAAATTAGCAGCAAGTAATCCTGTTATGTTAATGGGAGCATTAACAACAGCTTATGGAATAGGGCAAGTTACAGCTCCACTTTATGCAGTTAGTTTGACTCATCTTACAGGAAACTATAATTACGCGCTTTATTTAACAGCTGCTATTGTGTTATTTGGTGTTTTAATTTTATTGCTTGCAAAAAAAGTTACGCAAAATAGTAACCATTAAATAGTAATATTTTCTAAAAAAGTAATATCTTTATCATCTATGATGATTGCATCAATACAATATGCAACATCAAGTTTTTTTGTTTGTAGATAATAATCTGTACTTCTTTTAATTTTTGAAAGTTTTGAAGATGTTATATTATTTATGGCAGTTTCATAATCACTTGCAGATTTTACTTCACAAAAATGATAGATATTATTTTTTAAAGCAATAATATCTATCTCTCCTAGTTTTTTTGCATAGAAGTTTTTTTCTATGATTTTAAAGCCTAACTCTTCTAAAAAAGATATTGCTTTTTTTTCAGCAAAGTCACCTTTTTCTCTGCTCATTTATTTGGCTTAATACTTTAACTAAAAGCTTCAGCCACCACCAACAAATTGAAGAAGCTCTATTTTATCGTCATTTTTTGGAATAAAATTATTCCAATCATCTTTTTTTATAATATTCATATTAACAGCAGCAGCCATTACTTTACTATCTATTTGTAAATCTGTAATAATATTTTGAAGTGAAAACCCATCAGAAAATTCTTTTGTTTCACCATTTATGATAAGTGTCATTTTATACCTTTTTATATTTTTAGAAAGTTTGATTATACAAAGAGTTAACTTATTTTCTGATATTCAAGGTTTTAAACCTATCTCCCATTCCCGTAGGTTCCAATAATAATTTTACTTTTTGAGTTTGTCTTAGGTACTCATTTTCACTAACATTTGCTTTTAGAATTTCTAGTAAATCTAAAATACCAAATTCTACTAAAGATTTTAGTTGAGTATTGAATTTTATTTCACTGATACTATTTTCTTTAAAACAGTCTCTTAAATAATTAAAATGAACATCATATGTAATATCAGAATTTTTAAATAAATTTTCTAAGTTTAAATCCTCTTCAAAGATTGGATAAACAGCATGTTTTTCATAAACTCTTGTGGAAAAATCATTTCTTGGAAATCTATCCCCATAATCAAAGGTAAGAAATTCAAATGTATTAATATTTTTACAAAGGGAATTTATAAAAGTTTGGTAGGAAAGACAAACTTCACCTTTTGTTATGTGATATTTTTTACAGTGGTTTATTATATTTTCATCAACACAATCTATAAACTCTATTTTGTGATTTGATACAAATGCTTGTTGTAGAATATTCTTTTTATTTGTATAAACTAAATCACATCCAAATGCATCAAATATCTCATTTGCAAGAACATAAGCATTTTCAAGTTTAACATCACGAATATCATGATAATGTTTTAGTTTTATAATATCACCAAAAGATTCATAAATATATTTTATTTGTTGTTCTTGAAGGTTTTCAAATCTCTCAACTATTGCAAAGTTTAAACTCTCTAAAAGTTTAGGATTTAAAGTATAAATAAACTGAATAATATCAGCTAATAAGTAACCATGATGAGCACCAATTTCTAAAATAGTTGTGTTTGCTGGTAAGAATCCATCTTCAATAGAAGATATTATTTTTTTGGCAATGGTTCCTCCAAAAAATTGACTTGTTGAAACAGAAGTAAAAAAGTCACCATCTTTTCCAATTTGTTTATAATTAGAATAGTAGCCATCTTGGCCATAAAGCCAGTCGTTAAAGTAAGTACTAAATTTTATCATAGAAAGATTGTATCAAACTAAGAGTAAATAAAAGGTGTGAACCTTTTATTTACAAACATCAAGAACTGATTCTTGATTTGGATATAAGTAAACTTCTACTCTTCTATTTAATCCCATATTTGCATCAGAATTATTTAAAGCAACAGGCTTATCAAATGAACATCCTCTTGAGAAGATTTGATTTTGAACTCCTGAATTAAAAATAATATTTCCAACATTTGTTGCTCTTTGGTTTGATAAGTTTGCATTATATGCATGAGTTCCACGACTATCTGTGTGACCTACAACTTGAACTAAAGTATTTGGATACTTTTGTAAAACACCATTTATCTTAGCAATTTTAGAACTAGCTCTTGGTGTTGGATTTGCTGAGTTTGTTTCAAACATCATGTCATCTCTAAACATTATTTTCACATAGTTATCTGTATTTGAAACTATTAAATCTTGGTTTGGATCTAAAGCTGCATTTGGATTATTATTTACATTAGTATTTAAACTATCAGCAACTTCTTTTGCTTGTTTATCCATACTGTAACCAATCGCACCACCAACAGCAGCACCAGCAACTGCACCAATTACTTTATTTCTTCCTTTGCTTCCACCACCAATATTATTTCCTAAAACAACACCTGCAAGTGCCCCTAAAGTTGTACCAATAATAGCATTTTGATTTTGATCATATGTCTGATTTCCTGTTGTTTGAGCACATCCTGTTAATAAAGATGCAATTGCAACAGATGATAAGATTGATTTTAAATTAATAAATTTCATATTAGCCCTTTTTATTATAATAATTGATTTTAGCATATTAATTGTGTATAAATAGTAAAGCGTTTTGGTAACCGTATTGTAATAATATTATGCTATACTTGACATAAGTTAAAAAGGAGAATCTATGGATAAAAGAACAAAAATATTAGCAACTTTAGGCCCAGCAAGTCATACATTAGAAATAATTGAAGGACTAATTAAAGCAGGCGCAAATATGTTTAGATTGAATTTTTCGCACGGAAGTCATGAGTATCATTTAGAAACATTAAATAATATTAGAACAGCTATGAAAAATCTAAATAAAACAGTGGGAATATTACAAGATATATCAGGACCAAAAGTAAGAATTGGTGATTTAAAAGAACCGTTTGAGTTACACAGAGATGATGTAATTACATTTTTAAAAGATGAAATAGTTGGATATAAAAAAGCTGATAAAGAGTATGTAGTTTCTATTAATTACCCAGATATTTTAGCAAAAGTAAAAATTGATGAATATATATATTTATACGATGGAACAATTAGAGCAAAAGTTATAGAAATAGGAAAAGAAGTAAAGGCAAGAATTGAAAATCATGGAATTTTATCATCAAGAAAAGGTGTAAACTTTCCAAATACAGTGATTGATATTGATGTAATTACGAAAAAAGATGAAATTGATATTGCTTGGGGAATTGAAAACCAAGTTGATTATTTCGCAATTTCATTTGTACAAAATGCAAAAGATATGAAAAAAGCTAGAGAACTTTTAAAAGGATACAAAGGTAAATTAATAGCAAAAATTGAGAAATTTGATGCTGTTGAAAATATTGATGAAATCATAGAAGCTAGTGATGGAATAATGGTAGCAAGGGGAGATTTAGGAATTGAAGTTCCTTATTATGATGTTCCTACTATTCAAAAAATGCTTATAAATAAAGCAAATTTAAGTGGAATTCCTGTTATTACAGCAACTCAAATGCTTTTATCAATGACACAAAATGAAAGAGCGACAAGAGCAGAAATTTCAGACGTTGCAAATGCTGTTTTAGATGGAACAGATGTTGTAATGTTAAGTGAAGAGAGTGCTGTTGGAGAAGATCCTATAAACGTAGTTGACACAATGCACAATATTATTGCGAAAACTGAAGGTATATATGATTTTAAAAAACAGTATGACTTTCCATATTTAGATGAGTTTGATGTTATTCAAGCAACGGTTACTAAATTAGCTGATGATATAAATGCAGATGGAATTTTGGCAATTACAAGTTCTGGAAAATCTGCACTTAAAATGTCAAGATATAGACCAAAAACACCTATTTTCACATTTACACATAAGAAAAAAGTTCTAAATTCTTTAACGGCTGTTTGGGGTGTTGAACCTGTTGAAACTATAAAAGAAGCACAAGCTTCAAAAATGTTTCAAAAAATGTTAAAAGCCTTAGACCAAAGAAAAATTTTAAATAAAAAAGGTATCTACATAGCAACAGTTGGATATCCAGTTGGAATGCCAGGAAGTACAAATACAATCAAGATTTTAACACCTTCTGAAATTGAGTATTACTTAAATTTCAAAGAAAAAAAAGTTAAGTAAAAAGAGGTTTTTCCTCTTTTTATCTCATAAAATATTCCATATTTATTTTTATTAAAATAAATATACGAAAAACTATTGAAGTTTTGCGTACATTTCTAGAAGTTCTATTTGTTTATCTATTTCATAGATTTTTAAATCTATTGATTTGATTTTTTGTGAGTTTTGTAAAGTATCTAAATCACTTTGAGTTTTGATTTGTGCATCTTTTTCTTCATTTATGATTTTTAAAATTGAATCATAAACTTCTAAATCATCTTTTGTGATTTGTAGTCTTTCATCTAACATTGAAAGTTTTTCAAGCTTTGTTTTGAAAAAAGTTTTTTCATCATCAATGCTATTTTCTAAATTTAATTTAGATTTTAAATATTCGATTCTTTTACTTTGAATATCATTGAAGGTTCTTGAATCAAAGGGAACATTTAAACTTACTCCAAATGTTTGGTCATTTTCTTTTGATAATTTAATATTATTATCTGTCTCATGGTATTTTGAATAGGTGTAAAATGCGTTTATACTTGGTAGATATTTTGCCATTGTCATATATGCAAAATTATCTTTTTTATTTATATCAGCTTCTATTTTTTTTAGTTCAAGGTTATCTTCTAAAAACTCTTTTTCATTAAACATCTTAAATATTGGTAATTCAAAATCTGTGTACTCTTTTGATGAGATATTATTGAAGTTGTTTATAAGTTCTTGTCTTTGATATTTTAAATCCACCAAACTATTTTTTGTACTATTTAGTGTTAAAAGTGCATTATCTAAAAAAGATGCATCTAAAAATCCATTTAAAACTTGTTCTTTTTTTCTATTTACATCAATTTTTGCATTTTCTAGGGTGTATTTTGCTTTTTCAATATTTAGGTTTGTTTTTTCAATAGAATATAAAAGATTTAAAGCATTTTTTATAATTAATTTTTTTTGTTGTTCTAAATCCAAGGTTGCATAATCATAAGATGAATCAGCGTATTTTATTGCTTGATAAATTCCACCACTTTGAAAAATTGGTTGATTTATAGAGATTACAGAACGTTGTGTTTTGTAATCTTCTCCTAAATTATTTGTGTATTGATAAGTGATCGGATTAATCCAATCTTTTCTTAGTTTTGAACTCTCTTCTTTTATTTGTTCACTAGAAAGTTCAAATTTTTGTAATCTTTTATCAGAAATTATTTTTTCATCAAAAGCTTCATTTGCAGCATATAAATTTACACAAATTAAACTACCTAAAAGTAGTTTAATCTTGCTTGATTTTATCAAGTGCATTTTGTAACCTTTTGAATCCTTCATTCATCTCTTCTTTTGAAATAGTAAGTGCAGGTAGAAGTCTCATAGTGTTTTTCCCAGCTTTTAAAACTAATACTCCATGATCAAATGCAGTTTTTAAAACTTGTGCCAAAGTATCAGCATCTTTAACTCTAAGACCTCTCATAAGTCCAAGACCTACGTTTGCTGTAAAGATTTCTTTATTATTTTCAAAGATTTCATTTAATTTTCTATTAAAATAAATAATAGTTTCATCTAAAGTTCCATTATCTTTTATCTCTTCTAAAATATCAAGTACTTCTAGCGCTGCAGCAGTTACTAAATAGTTTCCACCAAAAGTAGAACCGTGATCTCCTGGTGAAAAAATATCTTTATGTGTAGTCATAATAGCTCCAATTGGAACTCCACCACCAAGACCTTTTGCTAAAGTTACAATATCGGGCTGTATTTCATAAAGATTAGAAGCTAGGAATTCTCCTGTTCTATAAACACCTGTTTGAACTTCATCGATAATTAGTAAAATATCATTTTCTTTTAAGAATTTTGCTAATTCTTGAATCTCTTTTTTATCAAAAGGTTGAACTCCACCTTCACCTTGAACAAGTTCAATCATAACGGCAACTGTTTCATTATCAATTGAATTGTAAATATCATCTATTGTATTTTTATATGAAAAACCTTCAGGATATGGAGCAAAATTTGGAGTGTGCATTGATTCTTGACCAGTTGCTTTTACTGTTGTTATTGTTCTTCCATGAAAAGAGTGTTCAAGTGTTATAACTTTATATCTTTTATTTTCAAATTTAGTTTCACCATATTTTCTAGCGATTTTAATAGCACCTTCATTTGCTTCAGCACCACTATTTGAAAAAAATGTTCTTATATCGTATCCACTTAATTCACTTAATTTTTTTGCAAGTTTTGCTTGTGGTTCAATCCCATAAAGATTTGAAATATGAGTAATATTAGATATTTGTTCATATATTTTATCTGCAACTCTTTTATTTCCATGCCCAACACTACAAACTGCAATTCCTGATGTAAAGTCTATATAATCTTTATTTTTATCATCAAAAAGTGTAGCATTTATACCTTTTTTGAAATTTACGTAATTTCTCGCATATGTATGTAAAACATACTCTTTATCCATTTGTTCTAATTGTTCGTTCATTTTTTTCCCTAAAAAAACTAAAATATATTATTAATCAGGATTATAGCTAAAATATTTAAACCATTTATTAATAATTATTCATTTATTGCATTGCTTATATATCTGTTTAAATCAAATAATCCATAATTTAATTGGTCTTGTTTTTTAAACTCATTACTAAACCAATCGAATACTTCCCAAAACTTAGGATTTGCTCTATTTACAGCAAATTTAAATATTTTTTTATTGTCTTCATCTGTATCTTTATAATTTTGTAAAAGATTAAAAAACTCATTTAAATCATCTTGTTTTACATTTACAAAAATATTTGGATAAGAACCTATAAATCCTTTTACAAAATTTATTCTATCTTTTGTGGCATCAAGTCTTGATTCTTCATTGAAAAGTAGGGCAACATTTTTATGCCATCTATTTATAACTAATGTATAAATAAGATTTTCTCCTGAATTCATTTGAACTCTTATGTATGCAAGATTTGATTTATGGCCTGTAAAACTTTTTATTATCTCAGAAGTATTTGGTAAAGTAAGACTTTTAAAAGTCTCTTCAACCTCTTCTTTTGAATTATAAATAGCTTTTATTTCACTTCTTTTATAAGTATTTTCTATGAAGTTTATAGAATCTTTTTTTGTATTTGTATACTCAAAAACTTTTTCTACAAACTCATCTTTATAATTTTTTGTATCATATTTAATATTTACATTTGTGTTTGTTGGAATATAAACACTTAAGTATTGAGCTAACCATCCTTCATACCAAGAGTCAAAATACTCAACCCTTGAATCTCTTGGCAAAAATTCTAAAAAGTTACTCTCACCTTCAATTCTAAGTCTATCCATATGGGTTCGCACTAAAAGTTGATGACCTGCACTTCCAAATACATCAAATCCTGCAACAAGTGAATAATAAATTCGTTCAAGTAAAGGATAATCAATAACCCAAAGAGTTTTTGGAATATCACCAAGTGCGCCTTCATGTACAGATGCTGAATCAAAGTGCCTATAAATTGTCAATATTGAATCATTTTGTTCTTTTTGATTACCTTTCCAAATGTCATTTATACTTAATCCTTGTGGATAATATTGTTTATATATCTCTGCTTTATTTGTATGATATTTTTTAGATAATTCATAGTTGTCTAAAGCTTTAAATGTTTTGTACAAACTTGGATCTTCTCCATATTCATTAGGAACTGATAGATTTGGAATATTATCATGTAAGAAATACTTATCTTTTAAACTTAAATCAGATTTTGGATCCAAAAACATAAGCCAAAAATGATCTTGAATTACGTTTAGGGCAATCTGTCCTCTACAAACAGGACCTCGTATAAAAGTCATAATCATATAATGAACATCATCAAGTAAAAATTGATATCTACTATTCGCAGGGATTTGTTCAAATGTTTTTAAAGCATTTACGGATGTTCTTTCATCGTATGAAGGTAAAAAAGGTTTTTGTTCCCAAGGCGTTTTTATAAATAGTTCGTTATATCTTGCATATTTTTCGTCATTTAATTTATACACCATATGAGTTTTATGCACTATTGTAGATTCGATTTTTCTGAATCTATAATAAAATTCACCTTCAATTTTATCATATGGAAACCTTGTAGCAATGATTTGAGCTTTTTGTCCTGTTGGTGTTTTTGAACGAATTAATTCAAAGAAATTTTCACTTTTATCATCAAAAGAAATATGAGCTAAGAAAAGATGCTCATAAATATATCTTGCACTTACTTTATGTTTTATCTCTTTGTTGTTTAAAAAATTTTCAAATTTTTTCATTTGTTCTTGTTCGAAATTTGAACTTACATCTTTTATAGTATCATCAATTGCACCTTGTTTTAACCAAGTCATTAAAAGATTATATTCTTGTTTTTTTAAAGCTGGAAAACCATATGGCATTCCTTTGTGAGGATTATCTTCAAAATAAAGGGCCAACTCATCTTTGTCTTTTACACAAGTTAACTTATCTGTTTCAGGAGAATATTCACCTATATTTAATGGATTTTTATCTTTTTGAAAAAGATATTGCATCATAATAGATTCGTTTGAATCATTTAATTTATCTAGTTTATCCGTCATTGAGAAAAAACCTTTTTCTCTCCATTGTTTTGCATTTGTAGCATCAATAAAAAGTCTAGTTGGACTATCTGCTGAAATTCTATTTGCATACATATCACTTTTTGAAGAACCTCGCTCAAGTCCTTCGTATGATGAAAGTTTTAATTGACAAGGTGAGTTATAACAAGAGTGACAAGATACACAACGTGCATCTAAAATAGGTTTAATATCTTTTGTAAATGAGATATTTTTATCAATAACAGTATACTGAACCGGATCTAGTGGTTTTACAGAACATGCAGTAAAAAATAGACTTAAAAATACAATAATAGAGAAATAAAAGGGCATAAAAGAAGTTCCTGGAAATAAATTGTAATATTATACAAAAAGTTTTATTTTTTAAAGAGCTTTTTGCTAGAATCCAAACTAAAATTAAAGGAAAAAAATGCAGCACTTAATTAGAACTTCTGATTTTTCAAAAGACGAAATATTAAGCTTATTCGACGATGCTAGAGAGTTTTTAAAATTCAAACCAAGCGAAATTTTAAAAGGTAAAATTATTGTAACGTTGTTTTTTGAAAATTCAACAAGAACTAGAAGCTCATTTGAGATTGCAGCAAAAAGATTAGGCGCTGAGGTTGTATCACTTGATGTTGGAACTTCTTCAACAAAAAAAGGTGAAACGATTTATGATACTGTTGCAAATATAAATGCAATGAAACCTGATGCTATTATAATTAGACATTCAGAGTGTGGTTTACCTGAAAGTTTACTAGGATATGTAGATTGTCCAATTATAAACGCAGGAGATGGAAGACACTCACACCCAACTCAAGCATTATTAGACTTATTTACAATATATGAGCACTATGAAGGTGCAACAGAAGGTAAAAGAATAGCAATCGTGGGAGATGTTAGAAACTCAAGGGTTGCTGGATCAAATAGAAGATTACTTCCAAGATTTGGAATTGATGTAAGTTTGGTTGCACCTGATTGCTTTAAATACGAAAGTGATGATTTTAAACAATATAACACAGTTGCAGAAGTAATTGATCAAGTTGATATTATTATGAGTTTAAGAAGTCAGCTTGAAAGACATAATTTAACTTATTTTGAATCATTAAATGAATATGCAAAAGATTTTTGTATTACAAATGAGCTAATGGGAGATAAAGATATATTACTTTTACATCCAGGACCAGTGAATAGAAATATTGATATTACAGATGAGATGCTAAAAGATCCAAGATGTAAAGTTTTACAACAAGTTACAAACGGTGTTGCAATAAGAGCAGCTGTTCTTAAAAAACTAATATTGGCTTAATTCAAGTCTTGAGTAAAGAGTTAATAAAAGAAAAATTAAATAAATTTGGCTTAGAAAAAGAGCCATTTTTATTTGTAATATCTTACGATTTTAGTAAATTCTATATAGAAAAAATCTCACAAATACCTTCAAACATAAAATTCCAACTAGATGAAAAAGAAAATCTAGAAAAATCATTCAAAAAAACAAAACTAGAAAAATTTCCCATTACTTTTAAAGAATATGAAAAAAAATTTGATATTTTACAAGAAGAGATAAAAAAAGGGAACTCTTATTTACTTAATCTAACAGCAAAAACGAAAATACAAACAAGCCTAAGTTTAGATGAAATTTATGAAAATACAAAAAGTAAATTCAAACTAAGATTTCAAAATGAAAATGATAATTTTGTATGTTTTTCTCCTGAAAGATTTGTGCAAATAATGGATAATAAAATCTGTACATATCCTATGAAAGGAACTATTGATGCAAGTATTTTAAATGCAAAAGAGAAAATTTTAGCAGATAAAAAAGAGATGGCTGAACATACAATGGTGGTTGATTTACTTAGAAATGATTTGGGAATAATAGGAAGTAATGTAAGAGTAGAAAACTTTAGATATGTGGAAACTATAAATGCAGGGGATAAAAAACTACTTCAAGTAAGCTCTAAAATATCTGCAAATCTAGAAGATAACTGGAGTGACAAAATAGGAGATATCCTAAGCTCTATTTTACCTGCAGGCTCAATAACTGGAACGCCTAAAAAAAAGACAGTAGAAATACTAAAAAATATAGAAAACTATGATAGAGAATTTTATACAGGTGTTTTTGGGGTATTTGATGGAAAAAATCTTGATAGTTCTGTGATGATAAGATTTATACAAAAAGAGCTAAATGATGAGATGTATTATAAAAGTGGTGGTGGAATAACTTGCGATTCAAAGGCAAAATTAGAGTATGAAGAATTAATAGATAAAATCTATTTGCCATTTTAAAAGGAAAAAAATATGGAAGATATAAAATATTTTGAAACTATAAGATGCGAAGACTTTGAAATTTTTAATCTTGAATATCACAATAAAAGAGTTGCAAATACAATAGGTTTAAATATAAATTTACAAGAGTATATATATCCTATTTCAAATGAACTTCTACGATGTAAAGTAATTTATAATAAAAATGAAATAATAGATGTTTTATATTTTCCATATAAAAAAAGAGAAATAAATAGCTTTAAAATTATATTTGATGACAAAATAGAATATTCTAAAAAGTATATAGATAGAGAAAAGCTAGATGAACACTTTTCTAATAAAGAAGATTGTGATGAGGTGATTTTTGTTAAAAATGGAATTGTTACAGATACAAGTATTGCAAATATTGCAATATATTATGAAAATTCTTGGATTACATCAAAAAAATGTTTATTAAAAGGAACAACAAGAGCTAGATTAATTGAAGAAAAGAAACTTATTGAAAAAGATATAAGTTTAGAAATGCTAAAAAATGCTTCTCAAATCGCACTTATGAATGCAATGATTGATTTTGATATAATCAAAAATCATTCATTTAAAGTATAAACTCTTTTTAAAAGATTTTCCCATTTATTCTCTTTCCCCCAATTTATATTTATCTTTTCAGTAAATCTTTCACTTGTAAATTTATAAGAATCAATTTCATTAAAGGCAAATTTCGGAATTAATTTTTTTCTTTTTGTAAGCTCAATTACTTTAGAACTTAGGTTATCAAGAACCAAAGGAGTGGAGTTTTTATCTTCTAAATACAAAAGAATCATATGGGCAGTTTTTTCACCTTTGATATTAACAACAGCAAAATAAAGTTTTTCTTTTGGAATATTTAACTCTAAAAGGGTGAAATATTTACTAATTGCATAATCTTCACAATCTCCATGACCTTGAAGTAAAAACTCTTTTGGTGTTGCCCAATAATCAATAGAAGATGATGTTGAAATATCTTGCGCTGGTAAAATTCTATTTATAAATGAATTTACATGGGATAATTTTCTAATTAGTTCATAATCTTTAATTTGAGTTTTTAATGTCTGATATTTTTCTAATCTATTTAGAATAAATGATTTTTTAGTGGAGTTATTAATAAAACTAAGATCTTTTTGACTTAACTTAAATTCATAGGCAAAAGCTTGGTTTAGTAGTATAAATATAAGTAATATTATCTGTTTCATAGGTTATAATAGCATTAAAATTTTGAAATAGGGATTAATTATGATAAATAATATTATTGAGAATGAAGATTATAAAATACTAGTAGAAAATCAAATAAAAGAAACCATTAATTTTTTATTAGCTAAAAATCAGGAGTTTTCAATAACAGCAAATATTGAACCCGCAACTTTTGAACCAGAACTTCCAGAAAGTATCAAAAAGCAAATGCAGAAATTTTCTTTATTTATTTTAAGCAATTATACATACTCAACTGTTCAAGTAAATGGACAATATCTTACTTTTGAAGCAGGATTTGGAAATGAAAATTTTGGAGCTCTTGTGAAAATCCCATTACATGCAATTTTTCAAATTGTTGTAGATGAATCAATATTATTTTTAAATTCAGTGGCAACTGTTGATAAATTTAATAAAAATTTGAAAAAGAAATCATTCGATATATTTAAAAATAATCCTAATAATAAAAAATTTAATCAATAATAGTAATAATTTGAAGTACGAAAAAGAGTTTAAAAAAGCATTTCAGGTTTCAATACCTGTAATGATGGGCTACACAGTTTTAGGCTTTGCTTTTGGATTACTTTTAGTTTCTTTTGATTACCCTTGGTATTTAGCTCCTATTATGTCTTTGTTTATTTATGCAGGTGCCTTACAGTTTGTTGCAATTAATTTTTTTAATGTAAAAGCTGGAATGCTTGATATTGCGATTGCATCATGGTTTGTGAATATTAGACAATCATTTTATGGCTTGTCACTATTAAAAAGATTTAAAGATACAGGAAAATTAAAAGCCTATTTAATTTTTGGATTAACAGATGAAACTTACGCACTATTAACCACAATTAAAGATGATGAATCATTAAATAAAACTTGGTACTATTTTTTCTTAACAGCTTTAAATCAGTTTTATTGGTTTGCTGGTTCAACTCTTGGGGCTATTGTTGGCTCTAATATAAAATTTGATACAGCAGGTTTAGAGTTTTCACTAACAGCACTTTTTGTGGTACTTTGTATTGAACAATATAAAAATCTTCAAAATATTGTACCTTTTATTATAGGATTAGTGGCATCAATAACAGCATTAATACTTGTACCAAGTGATAAAATGCTTATAATTTCAATTCTTATAGCATTATTTTTAATGTTCACATTTAGAAGAATAGTTGAGAAAAATGAGTAATTATGAGATATATATTGCAATTGCAATTATGACAATTGTAAATTATTTTACTAGAGTTTTTCCATTTTTATTCTTTAGAAAAAATGATTTACCACCATATATTTTATTTATTGAAAGATATTTTCCTTCAATTATTATGACAATATTAATTATTTATACACTAAAAGATATAAATTTTGCACAAGTTCCCTATGGATTAAAAGAGATAAGTGGAATTATTTTTACTGCTATTTTACATTTGATATTAAAAAATTACTTAATTTCAATATTTTTAGGAACGATATTTTATATGGGATTAGTTCAGTATTTTTGAGATTTTATAAATAAATAGAAGTTGTTAAATATAAAAAAGTAAAATAGGAAAACCTATTTTACTTTTTTGGTGAGAAAGGAAATAAAGCTGATCCCCAAGTTAATCCACCACCAAAGGCGTCAAAAAGTATTGTGTCTCCTGCTTTTATTTTACCTTCTTCAAAGGCATCGTTCATCGCCATAGGAATAGATGCAGCTGATGTATTACCATACTTATGTACAGTTACAACAGTTTGCTCTTCTGTAAATCCTAAAGCTTCACCTACTGCTTTTATGATTCTAAGGTTTGCTTGATGAGGAATAAAGTGTGTTATATCCTCATTTGAAAGATTATGTTTTTGCATCATTACTTGAACATCTGATGTTAATGTCTTAACAGCAAGTTTGAAAGTTTCGTTACCTTTCATTTTTATGCATGCCATTTTATTTTCTAAAACTTCTGAAGAACAAGGATGTTTACTTCCTCCTCCAGCTGTTTTAATTAAATCTTCATAATTACCATCACTTGAACAATTTACATCAATAATTGCTTCGTCTTTATTATTCGTTGCAGAAATAATTGCAGCACCTGCACCATCTCCAAAAATAAAACATGTTCCTCTATCTGTATAATCCAAAATTGAAGTATATGTTTCAGCACCAATAATTAAAACGTTTTTCTTCATACCTGATTCAATAAATGCTTTTGCAATAGAAATAGCATAAACAAATCCAGTACAAGCAGCACTTATATCAAAAGCCATAACAGGAGGTAATCCTATTTTAGCCGAAATTAAACATGCAGTTGATGGCATACATAAGTAATCAGGTGTAACAGTAGCACAAATTACTAAATCAATATCTTCTTTAGCAATTCCTGCTCTATCAATTGCAACTTGCGCTGCTCTTGCACCTAAATCAGATGAAGCTTCATCAGGTTCAGAGATTCTTCTTTCTTTAATACCAGTTCTTTTTGTTATCCACTCATCACTTGTATCAATAATTTTTTCAAAATCTGCATTTGTCATAATCTTAGAAGGAACATAAGCTCCAATAGATCTAAAAGCTGCATATGTCATTACATATCCTTAAATTAATATAATATTACTATTCTTGAATAGGTGTATTATACTTTGCTAATCTTTGTTCAATTATAGTATCTAAATTTGAACTTGCTGCGTTTATAGCTTGAAATATAGCGTTTTGTATTGCTTTAGGATTTGATTTTCCATGGGCAATAATAACAGGAGCTTTAACTCCTAAAAGAGGAGCTCCACCATATTCAGCATAATCAACTCTTACTTTTAAGTTTTTGAAAACTTTTCTCATAAGAACTGCACCAGCAATTGAAATCAATGATCTTTTTAAATTTTTCTTAATAATCTTACCAATAGTGTCAGCGACACCCTCAGCTGTTTTAAGTAAAATATTACCAACAAAACCATCGCAAACAACTACGTCTACTGTTCCTTTAAATATATCACTACCTTCAACATTTCCAGCAAAATTAGGAATTTTAGATAATAACTTGTAAGCTTCTTTAGTTACTTCATTTCCCTTACTGTCTTCTTCTCCATTACTTAATAATCCAACAATTGGCTCATCAAGTCTTAGAACGTATTGGGCATAAACTTGACCCATAACAGCAAATTCAAATAAGTTTTTAGCATCACTATCCACATTCGCTCCAACGTCTAATACTAAAGTATTTTGGTTTTCGCTTGTTGGCATTAGTGTGGCAATTGCTGGTCTATTAACGCCTTTGATTCTTCCAATTCTAAGTGTTGCTAATGACATTGTAGCTCCAGAATGTCCTGCTGATACTGCTGCATCTGCATTTGCATCTCTTACTAATTCAATAGCCTTATAAATTGTAGATTCTTTTCGTTTTAGAGCGTCAGTTGCTGAATCACTCATGCTAATTACATCATGTGTGTCTAAAATTTCTATTCTTGATAAAAGGTTGTGTGGGATAAGAGGTAAAATTTCATCTTTTTTACCAACCGCGATCGCAGTAAAGTTGTTGTTTTTTTTAAGTGCTAATATTAAGCCCTCAATTATAGGTTCAGGACCGAAGTCCCCACCCATAGCATCTATTGCAATTTTTAGCATTAGTTTTTATATTCACCAGTAGTTGGGTTAACCATATGAGGCATCTTCCATGTTCCATCAGTGTCTTTAACTGGTTTTTTTAATGTTATTTTATAGTGAGTTCTTCTCTTTGCTGCTCTAGTATGAGATACTCTTCTCTTTGGTACTGCCATTTTAATTCTCCTTAAAATTCTTTTTCAAAATTATCACCAAGTTGTAAACAATCGTCACAAATATGATAGTCACTTCTTATACTATTTAATTCACTTTCGATTATATCCTCAAAGTTAATTAAACTGTCTTCTATTTCGATTACTAAATAGTCACTTTCATCTTTTTTATAAACACCATCACTTAATAATAAATGAAGTTTTTCATCAACTTCAATCATTTCTGTAGCTCCGCATCTACAACAGTCAACATCTGTACTACCTTTTAGTTCAGCATCAACTTTTACTAATGATTGCGATATTTTACAAAAAGTACCTTCAATTTTAACTGAATTGTAATCAACTACCAACTCTTTGGTAGTTTGAGGTACTTTCCTAAATTCAATTTTCATTATAAAACTAAATTATTAATGAAAAATTAACAAATTTCTTTTTGTGCAAAGAAGAAATTGATTTCATTAATTGCATTTTCTACTGAATCTGAACCATGAACTGCATTTGCATCAATTGATTCTGCAAAATCTGCTCTGATTGTTCCAGCCGCAGCTTCTTTAGGATTAGTTGCACCCATTAAATCTCTATTGATTTGCATTGCATTTGTTCCTTCTAAAACTGTAACTACTACAGGTCCAGAAATCATAAATTCAACTAAATCTTTGAAAAAAGGTCTAGCAGCATGAACTGCGTAGAAAGCTTCAGCTTCAGCTTTGCTTAATTGCATTTTTCTAGTAGCAGCAATTCTTAATCCAGCTGATTCAAATCTGTCTAAGATTTTTCCAACTACATTTTTTGCAACAGCGTCTGGTTTGATGATTGATAGTGTTTGTTCCATACTTGTATTCCTCGATTTTTTTTAAGTCGCGGATTATACCTAAAAAATAAAAAAAAGGCAAGTAGTGAAAAACTACTTGCCTTTTTTGCTATAAATTAATAGTAAATATTAATCTTCAACTACAGGAGAACCAACAGTTCCTCTGTCTTCTCTTTCAACTGCACTAGAACCTACTTCATCCCATACAATACAACCTTCAGTTGGACATGCATCAGCACATGCAGGTGCATCATTATGACCTACACACTCAACACATTTGTCTGCATACACATAATATGTATCTGCCCCAGTTGGGTTCTCATCATTATCAACAATCGCTTCTACTGGACACTCATCTAAACAAGCATCACAACTAATACAGATATCAGTAATTCTTACTGCCATAGTATATCTCCTAATTAAAATTTAGAAAACTCTATCACAGTAAATATAAAATTATCTTTAAAAAACTTTGCTTTATTAAGACATAAGTTTAGAATGTTTTTAAAAGTTACAATATTAATTTTATTATTAAAAGATAAAATTTATTAAAAGAAAATTATTTTTAAAAATTTACTAATTTAAGCTAACTTACAGCTAAGTTTTTAAATATTACAATATAATTACATACTTAAAATAAATATTAAAAGGAAATAAAATATGTTAGTAACAAAAAAAGCTCCAGATTTTACAGCAAAAGCTGTACTTGCAGATGGTCAAATTGTAGAAAATTTTAACTTATATGAAAACATTGGTGAAAAAGGTGCAGTATTATTCTTTTATCCATTAGACTTTACATTTGTATGTCCATCAGAAATTATTGCGTTCTCTAAAAGAATTGATGAGTTTACTTCAAGAGGAGTAAATGTTATTGGTTGTTCAGTAGATTCACAATTTTCTCACTTTGCATGGAGAGAAACTCCAGTTGAACAAGGTGGAATTGGAAGAGTTAAGTACCCATTAGTAGCTGACCTTTCAAAATCAATCTCTAGAGATTATGATGTTTTATTTGGTGAATCAGTAGCTTTAAGAGGATCTTTCTTAATTGATGCAGATGGAACAGTTAGACATGCAGTAATTAATGACTTACCACTTGGAAGAAATATTGATGAGATGATTAGAATGGTAGATGCAATGTTATTTACTAATGAGCATGGTGAAGTTTGTCCAGCTGGTTGGGCAAAAGGCGATGAAGGTATGAAAGCTAACACTGCAGGTGTTGCTGAATATTTAGCTAAAAATGAAGGAAAATTATAATATTTTCATAATATTATATACAAAGGGTATCAATTTTTTGATACCCTTTTTTTATGTTAAGTTGTTTAATTGACAATTTTCTAAATAAACACTACAATAATAGAAATACTTTTTAAAAACTACAATACTACAAAAATGCATATCTTATATGTAAAATCAAAAGGCAAATATACTCATGGAAGAGTCTAAAGAAGAAACAAAAACAAAAACTGCAAATTCTAAAAAAGCAAGAACTCATATACCCGTTGAAGGCTACAAAATAGAACAACTAAGGGAATTACCTTTAGAAATGTTAATAAATATTGCAAATGATTTAGATGTAGAAAACCCTCAAGAATTAAAAAGACAAGATTTAATGTTCACTATTTTAAGATCGCAAATCGATGCGGGTGGATTTATCTTATTTACTGGAATTTTAGAAATAAAAGAAGGTGGATTTGGATTTTTAAGAGCAATTGATGGAAACTTTTCTGATACTTCAAATGATTCTTATGTAAGTGCAACACAAATTAGAAAATTTGCTTTAAGAACTGGTGATATCGTCTCAGGGCAGGTTAGACCGCCTAATAAAGAAAGCGAAAAATATAATGCCTTATTAAAAATTGAAGCGATAAACTACCTACCTGTAAAAGAATCTAAAAACAGACCACTTTTTGACAATCTAACTCCACTTTACTCAACAGAGAGATTTACTTTTGAATATGATGCTAATAAGATGACAGGAAGAATGCTTGATTTATTTGCTCCAATGGGTAAAGGTCAAAGAGGATTAATTGTAGCACCTCCAAAAACTGGTAAAACTGAACTTTTAAAAGAGTTAGCTCACGCAATTAGCAAAAACCATCCGGAAGTATCTTTAATGGTTTTACTAATTGATGAAAGACCCGAAGAAGTTACAGATATGCAAAGAAGTGTAAAAGGTGAAGTTTATTCTTCAACTTTCGATTTACCTGCACATAATCACGTTCGTGTTGCAGAAATTGTTATTGAAAAAGCAAAAAGACTTGTTGAGATGAAAAAAGACGTAGTTATCTTACTTGATTCTATTACAAGATTAGCACGAGCTTATAATACTGTAACACCATCTTCTGGGAAAGTACTTTCAGGTGGAGTTGATGCAAATGCATTACATAAACCAAAAAGATTTTTTGGAGCTGCAAGAAATATTGAAGAGGGTGGAAGTTTAACTATTATTTCAACTGCACTTATTGAAACTGGTTCAAAAATGGACGAAGTTATTTTTGAAGAGTTCAAAGGTACTGGAAATAGTGAAGTAGTATTAAGTAGAAATGCTGCAAATAAAAGAGTTTATCCAGCTCTTGATATTGTTAAATCTGGAACAAGAAAAGAAGAATTACTTCTTACTCCTGATATTTTACAAAAAACTTGGATTTTAAGAAATGCTATTTCTCAAATGGATGAAGTAGAAGCATTAAGATTCTTATATTCAAAAATGCAAAAAACAAAAAACAATGAAGATTTCTTCAACTCAATGAACGAATAAAAAAGAGGTTTTCCTCTTTTTTGTAAAAAATTCTAATTAATTACTCAAAAATTACTTCTTTAACTCATATCTTATTCATTTTTATATAGTATTGCACTCTTAATAAGGATAGATTTTGATAAATATAAACAATTTAAATAAACATTATGGTTCTATAAAAGTTTTAAATAATATTTCTATTAATATAAAAAAAGGTGAAATATTTGCAATTGTAGGGCACAGCGGTGCTGGAAAATCTACTCTTATGCGATGTATAAATGGACTTGAAGATTACACAGATGGTTCACTAATGGTGAATGATAAAGAAATTAAAACTCTAAAAAAAGATGAATTAAGAGAATTTAGAAAAAACATTGGAATGATATTTCAACATTTTTCACTAATTCAAAGAAAAACTGTATTTGAAAATATTGCACTGCCTATGCAGCTTTGGGGATATAAAAAAGAAGAGATTTCTAAAAAAGTAAAAGAATTATTAGTTTTAGTAGGCTTAGAAGAAAAAATTGATTCTTATCCAAAAGAGTTAAGTGGTGGTCAAAAACAACGTGTCGCAATTGCAAGAGCTTTGACTTTAGATCCTCAGATTTTATTAAGTGATGAAGCAACATCGGCACTTGATCCAAATACAACAACATCTATTTTAAATTTATTAAAACAAATAAATGAGAAATTAGATATCACTATTATTTTAGTAACCCATGAGATGGAAGTTGTAAAACAAATTGCACAAAAAGCATTATTGTTAGAACATGGAAATATTATTGGTTTTGATGATACAGAAGAGTTGTTTTTAAAACCTGATGCTAAAATGAAAGAATTTTTAGGTGAAACGGAAATTGTTCCAAAGAATGGAATAAATATAAAAATTTATTTTCCAAAAGATAATGCATTTCAATCCTTTATTACTAAAATGGCAAGACAACTTGATATGGATTTTAATATCGTATGGGGAAAACTTGAAGAAATAAATTCTCATATTGTTGGTAATATGGTTATAAATATCGAAGAAAAAGACAAAGAAAAAGTGACCAACTATATAAAAGAACACAATATTATTTGGGAGGTATTATAATGTTTAATATTTTATTTCCAGCTTTGGGTGAAACTATATATATGTCATTTGTTTCTACATTTCTAGCCCTTATTATTGGATTTTTTTTAGCAATAATTTTAACACTTACTTCAAAAGATGGGTTAAAAGAGAACTTGAAAATATATTCCATATTAGATGTGATTATAAATACTTTAAGATCTTTTCCTTTTATCATATTAATGATAGTTTTATTTCCTGTTACAAAGTTTCTAATAGGAAAAAGTATAGGAACTACGGCTGCTATTATTCCTTTAACTATTGGAGCTGCTCCATTTGTTGCAAGACTAATTGAAAGTGCATTAAAAGAAGTTGATAATAGTGTTATTGAAGCTGCAAAATCTTTTGGAGCAAGTGATTTTCAAATTATTTTTAAAGTGATGCTAGTTGAAGCACTGCCTGCAATAATTTCAGCAATTACACTTACATTAATTACTGTAATTGGTTTTTCTGCAATGGCAGGAGCTGTTGGTGGCGGAGGTTTGGGAGATGTGGCTATTAAATATGGTTACTATAGATTTCAAACTGATACGATGATTTATACTGTACTAATTTTAATCGCCTTGGTACAAGTTGTTCAAAGTTTTGGCGATTATTTATATAAAATTACAAAAAAATAAAGGAATAAAAATGATAAAAAATATTTTAAAATTTACTCTTGCTGGTGCAATAACACTTGGAATGACAGCTTGTAACGACAAAGAATCAAAAGAGAGTAAAGAAGTAAAAGTTGAAGCAAAACAAACTATTATTAAAATAGGAGCTACTCCTGTTCCTCATGTTGAGATTTTAGAAGCTGTTAAACCATTATTAAAAGCAAAAGGTTATGATTTACAAATCGTTGAATTTACTGATTATGTAACTCCAAACATAGCCGTTAATGAAGGTGAATTAGATGCAAACTTTTTTCAGCATTTACCATATCTAGAAGAGTTTAATAAAAACAAAAATACTGATTTAGTGAAAACTGTAAACGTGCATTTAGAGCCAATGGGAGTTTATTCTAAGAAAATAAAATCACTAAGTGAACTAAAAGATGGTGATACAATTGCTGTTCCTAATGATCCAACAAATGAAAGTAGAGCTTTAGATATATTAGTTAAAGAAGGATTATTAACATTTAAAGATGTTAATTTTAAAACTATAGTTGATATTATTGATAATCCAAAAAATCTTAAAATCAAAGAATTAGATGCTCCTCAATTACCAAGGGTTTTAGATGAAGTTACGGCTGCTGTTATTAATACTAACTATGCACTTCCTGCTAATTTAAATCCATTAAAAGATGCGATTGTTCTTGAATCAAAAGATTCTCCTTATGCAAATATCATTGTTGTAAAAAAAGGAAATGAAAATAAAGATTCTATAAAAGCTTTAAATGAAGTAATAAATTCAAATGAAATTAAAACTTTCATAAATGAAAAATATCAAGGTTCTATTATAGAAGCTTTTTAATAAAAAATATTTTATATCTGAAAAATCAATAGAAAAAGAGATTATTATCTCTTTTTCTATCCTAATTAAAAATTACAAAATATTCATAAACTTTCCAAAAAATTTTAAAATTGTTTAAAAAATATACAATTTATGCAAAAAAAAATTTATTTTTTCTGATAGAATAAATTTTTAATCTTAGTAAAGAAGGAATGTACATGTCATATTTAGAAGACGTTTTTAATTATCTTAAAAGAACAAGTCCTGCACAAACAGAATTTTATCAAGCTGCGGAAGAAGTTTTATACTCACTGCAACCTCTATTAGATAAATATCCAAAATATAGAAAACACAAGATTATAGAAAGAATTGTTGAACCTGAAAGACAAATCATGTTTAGAGTAAACTGGATTGATGATAATGGTGACATTCAAGTAAATAAAGGTTTTAGAATAGAGTTCAATTCAGCTCTTGGACCATTCAAAGGTGGATTAAGATTCCATCCAAGTGTAAATGCAGGAGTAATTAAATTCTTAGGATTTGAACAAATTTTTAAAAATGCCTTGACAGGACTTCAAATTGGTGGTGGAAAAGGTGGAAGTGACTTTAATCCAAAAGGAAGATCAGACACTGAAATTATGAGATTTTGCCAAGCTTTCATGAGTGAATTATTCAGACATATTGGTGCAAATACAGATGTACCTGCTGGAGATATCGGAGTGGGTGCGCGAGAAATTGGATATATGTTTGGTATGTACAAAAAACTTGCTAATAAATACGAAGGTGTTTTTACTGGTAAATCATTAAAATGGGGTGGATCATTAGCAAGAACAGAAGCAACTGGATATGGTTGTGTTTATTTTGCTAAGTATATGCTTGCAGCTCGTGGTGAGACATTAGAAGGAAAAAGATGTGTAGTTTCTGGTTCTGGAAATGTTGCTATTTATACAATTGAAAAACTATATCATTTAGGTGCATTACCACTTACATGTAGTGATTCTAAAGGTATGATTTTAGATGAAGATGGAATAGATTTACTTTTATTAAAAGACATAAAAGAAAATCAAAGAGCTAGATTAACTGAATATGTTAAATATAGACCAAATGCAAAATATATTCCAATTGAAGAGTATCCTGAGGGAAGAAACAATGTATGGTCAATTCCATGTTATGCTGCATTCCCAAGTGCTACTCAAAATGAATTAAATTTAGAAGATGCAAAAACATTACTTGCAAATGGTTGTAAGTGTGTAAGTGAAGGTGCAAATATGCCTTCAAATGCAAAAGCTGTTGATTTATTTGTTGAAACAAAAATAGCATATGGACCAGGAAAAGCTGCAAATGCTGGTGGAGTTGCAACAAGTCAATTAGAAATGGCTCAAAATGCTTCAATGCTTTCTTGGACTTTTGAAGAAGTTGATGCAAAACTTGATCAAATTATGAAAAATATTTTTGATACTGCAAGTTCAACTGCTGCTGAATTTGGACAACCTACAAACCTAGTTTTAGGTGCTAACATTGCTGGATTTAAAAAAGTTGCTGATGCAATGATTGAGCAAGGTTTAGTATAATTTCTTATGTAATACTCTAATTTTAGAGTATTACATTTTCTTCTTCTTACTAATCAATTTCTTTATAAACTTATGATAAAATATTTACCTTATTACTAATAAAGGTAGAAATTGAAAATAGGCGTATTTGATTCAGGTCTTGGGGGCTTAACGGTTGTTAGTTCCATTGAAAAAATATTTAAAGGTGCGGAACTTTTTTATATAGCTGATACTGCATATGCTCCTTATGGTGAAAAAACTTCTGAACAAATCTTAGAAAGATGTGATTTAATTACTACATATTTATTAGAGAATCATGGAATTGAAGCTTTAATTGTTGCTTGTAATACTGCAACATCAGCAGCAATTACTCACTTAAGAGAAAAATTTCCTTTTTTAATAGTTATTGGAACAGAACCTGGAATAAAACCAGCAATTATGAATACAAAAACACTACATGTTGCAGTTTTAGCAACACCTAGAACTTTAAAAGGTGATAAATATCAACTTTTAGTAAATGAATTATCTGCAATAAAAGAGATAAAACTTCATGAACAAGCTTGTATTGGTTTAGTTGAACAAATAGAAAAAGGTGATGTTGATACAAAAGAAACTTTTAATATGTTAGAAAAATGGCTAGAACCTATGAAAAGTAGTAATGTTGATACAATTGTTTTAGGATGTACGCACTATCCTTTAGTTGCAAATGTAATAAAACAAATAATGGGAAATGAAATTACACTAATAGAAACAGGTGATGCAATAGCTAATAGATTAAAAATTTTAAGTGAAGAAAAAGGTCATATAAACGAAGGACCTTTAAAAATAGATGTTTGTCACACTGGAATAATAAATAAAAATATGATAGAAAAAATATTAAATAATAAAAATATAGAAGTTAGGAAATGCACAATATGAGTCAATCAAATATGGAAAAAAGAGTTTTAGCATTAAAATATAGACCCAGTAGATTTGAAGATTTAGTAGGACAAAGTACTGTTTCTCAAACTCTATCTTTAGCACTTGATTCAAATAGATTATCTCACGCATATCTTCTTTCAGGTTTAAGAGGAAGTGGAAAAACATCAACTGCAAGAATCATGGCAAAAGCACTTCTTTGTAGCGAAGGTCCAACTTCAAAACCATGTGAAGTTTGTGATAACTGCAAAAGTGCAAACTCAAATAGACATCTTGATATTATTGAAATGGATGCGGCATCAAATCGTGGAATTGATGATATAAAAGATTTAATTGAGCATACAAAATATAAACCAAGTAGCGCAAGATTTAAAGTATTTATAATCGATGAAGTTCATATGCTTACTACTCAAGCATTTAACGCACTTTTAAAAACTTTAGAAGAACCTCCTGGGTTTGTAAAGTTTATACTTGCAACTACTGATCCACTTAAATTACCAGCTACGATTTTAAGCAGAACTCAGCATTTTAGATTTAATAAAATATCTGATTCAGATGTTGTTCATCATCTTTCACATATTTTAAATGAAGAAAATATTGATTATGAAAAAGATGCTTTAGGAATATTAGCAAGAAGTGGACAAGGAAGTTTAAGAGATACTTTAACACTACTTGATCAAGCTATTATTTTTTCAAAAGGAAAAATAACAACAACAAGTGTAGTAGATATGTTAGGATTAATTGAGCCAAAATTAATGGATGATATTTTTTCTATTATTTTAAATAAAGGTGATATTAATCAAATTGTAAAAGATTTGGAAAGTTATGATGTATCACAAATTTGTGATGAAATTGCCATATATTTAAAAGATAAAATGCTTACAAAAGATAGAAATTTTGATTTACTTTTATTTGATAGATTCTTTAGAATTTTAAGTGACGCAAAACATTTATTAGCAATAAACAGCGATGGGGGATTTGTATTAATTTTAACATTTTTAAAAATGATTGAAGCTACAAATATTAGAACTATTGATGATATTATAAATCAAGTTCAAAAAATAGAACCTAAAAAAGAGACAATTATTTCTAAACCACTTGAGTTAATGGTAGAAAAACCTATTGAAAAGATAATTCAAGAACCAATACCTGTGCATATAATAGAGCAAAAAGTTGAAGTTGAAATAGTAAAACCTATTGAAATAGAAGTAAAACAAGAAGTAATCGAAACAGCTATTTTTATAAAAGAAGAGCCAAAAGTAGAAGAATTATCACCATTTGATGAACCTATGATAGATGAGGTTAAAATAGAATCAAGTAATTTAAATACAATGGATTTAAACATAATAGAAGGTATTGAAGTTGTTGATTATTCAACTCCTTTTGATGATTTTCCACAAGATATAGAGCCTATTAAAATTGTTGAAACTATTGCAATAAAAGAAGAAGCAATTATTGAACCCATTGTATTAAATGAAATAAAAGAGATAGAAATAGAACCAATAATTTCAGAAAATCAATCTTATGTAAATGTAAATCAAGAAATTGAAATTATTCCTTTTGAAGAAGAAGATGAAATCCAATTACCAAAAGAAGTAAAAGAGCTTGAGGCTAAAAATGAACAATATCAAGAATTAACTTCAAAAGTTTATGATAGAGATTATTCTTTAGGAGAGTGTTTTGAGAAGAATTTTATTTTTAATGGTTTCGAAAATAAAAAATTATATATTCTTTCAAAAGCACAAGATGAAGATAGAAAATTATTATATAAATATTTTGGAATAATAAAAACATTCGCTCAAGATGTTTTTGGAAACGACGTTGAGCTAGATTTTAAAAAGGAGGAACCCTCCCAAGTAAATAATCAAGAAGAGCCAAAAAAAGAAGTATCAAAAATAGAAATACCTCAAGATACTTCAACTGCAAATAATGATGATTTAGATGAAGAGTCGGGTTCTATGTTAGAATCAATAGAGATGGGTTCAGGTTGTGTGGCTGATATGACAAAAAGTTCTATTGTAACACCAGCACAAAAAGAGTTACAACTAAATGATATTTTAAATTCAAAAATGCTTGATAAAACAAAAGAACTTTTTGATATTAAGAAAATTACAGTAAAATCAAGAAGTTAAATTATTAACTTTTTATTAATATTAAATAGATAGACTTATAACCATTTAAAAAAAGGAAAAAATATGAATAAACTTTCAAAACTATTATCAACAACTTTATTATTATCAGTTTCTTTATATGCAAATAGTGATAACACAATTCTTGAATTTGAGAAAAAAAGAGTAGCTCAAAATCCAAACGTTACAGTAAAAGATGTAACTATTAATACTAAAAAAGAGCTTCCTCTTACTGGTTGGAATGGTTATATTATGGATGTAAAAGTGAATCTTCAAGGTAAAGATGTAAATGCAAAAGATATAATTTTTTCAGATGGAAAATATATATCTTTAGATTTAATTGATGCTGCAACTGGTAAATCTTTAAAAGAATTAGTTACTCCAAACTTGAGTGAAAATTATTATGATAAATCAAAATTGATTGCAGGAAATCATAATGCAAAAGATAAAATTGTTATTTTCTCAGATCCTTTATGTCCATTTTGTATAGATTATGTTCCTGAAGTTATCAAATACGTTCAAAAAAACAATGATACACTTGCTTTATATTATTATCATTATCCATTATTAGGATTACATCCAGCGGCTGGAATCTTAGTTAAATTAATAGATATAGCAAAAGAAAAAGGTATAAAAGATGCTGAACTTAAAGCTTACCAAATAGATTGGGAAAAACATTTTGATTCAAAATCTACAGATGATAAAAAAATATTAGAAGCATTTAATAAAGAGTTTAAAACAACTATTAAAGCAGAAGAACTAAATGCAGATAAAATAAATAGTGTAATAGAAAAAGATATTTCAATGGGTGAAGAAGCTATGGTTGCGGGAACTCCAACAATATTTATAAATGGAGTAAAAGATTCTTCTAGAATTAAATATGAAACATTAGGAAAAAAATAAATTTATACAGAGGTTAACATGAAAAAATTAGTAATAGCAACAAGAAGAAGTCAATTAGCTTTATGGCAAAGTGAATATGTAAAATCACTACTTCAAGAACATTATCCAGATATGGAAATTGAGTTACAAGAATTTATAACAAAAGGGGATAAAATTCTTGATGTTCCTTTGGCTAAAATTGGAGGAAAAGGTCTTTTTACAAAAGAACTTGAAGTAGCAATGCTTGAAGGAACTGCTCACTTAGCAGTTCACTCTTTAAAAGATGTGCCTACTCAATTTGAAGATGGATTAATGCTTGCTGCTGTTACTAAAAGATTTGATCCAAGAGATGCAATACTAAGTAATAAATACTCATCTATTGAGGATTTACCAAAAGGTGCAGTTGTTGGAACTACAAGTCTAAGAAGAAGAATGGCTATTATGATGTTACGACCTGATATTATTTTAAAAGATTTAAGAGGTAATATAAATACAAGAATTGCAAAATTAAATGCAGGTGAATATGATGCAATTATTTTAGCAGCAACAGGTATTCAAAAATTAAAAATTGAACATGAAGTAAAATATTTTTCTCCAATTTCAACTGATATGATGATTCCCTCAATGGGACAAGCAACCCTTGGAATTGAGACAACAAATGATCCTAGAATAGTTGAGCTAGTTTCGGTTTTAAATGACAAAGATGCACATATTGAATCAACAATCGAAAGAAGTTTCGTTGACACTTTACAAGGTGGTTGTCAAGTTCCAATTGGTGTAAAAGCAACTATTATTGATGAAAATTCAATTAGAGTTCAAGCAATTGTTGGAATGCCTGATGGTAGTGAATCTATTAGTGAAGATATAACAGCAAATATTGAAGAGTTTGAAACAATAGGTCAAACACTAGCACAAACATTTTTAGACCAAGGTGCAAGAGAGCTTTTAGATAGAGCTGAAAAACTAGCATTTAAATAATAAAATATTCAAAGGAAATTTTTTCCTTTGAAAACTTCTTTAAAAATCAAAACTATAAAATCCCTCAAAATTAGCAATATTTTCCAAGATATTTAACTCTATAAATAGTATGATAAAACATAATTAATTTAAGGAGAGAAATATGAGAATAAAAGCACAAGATGCACTATTTTGTTTAGTAGATGTACAAGAAAGATTATTTCCACATATTGAAAATAAAGATGAATTAGAAAAAAACTTAATTACACTGGTAAAAGGGTTAAAAGTTTTAGATATTCCGTTTATAGTAAATGAGCAATATAAAAAAGGAATAGGTGAAACAATTCCATCATTAAAAGAATTAGTTCAAAATGATAGTTCTTTTGAAAAAACAACTTTTTCTTGTTGTCAAAATAGTGATACATTAGAAGCTATAAAAGCAACAAATAAAAAAGTAGTAATTGTTGCAGGAATTGAAACACATGTATGTGTACTTCAAACTTGTATAGATTTACTTGAAAATGGATTTAAAGTGGTACTTGTTACAGATGCAAGTGGTTCAAGAAAAAAAATGGATCATAAGATGGCTATTAAAAGATTAGTACAAGCAGGAGCAATTCCTACAACATATGAATCAATTTTATTTGAATTAACGGTAGATTCTAAAAATCCTTGTTTTAAAGAGATTTCTTCTTTAGTAAAATAGTTTTCGGATTACAATATAAAAAAAGGGGCTAGATTTAAATCTAGCCCCTTTTTTAATCCAAGAAAAATGAATTGAAAATTAATCCATAGTTCCAGCAGGAACATTTACAAAACCTTCCATGATGATTCTTGCACTTCTACTCATCGTAGCTTTATCAACTATGTATTTACCATCTTTATTTTGAATAACAGCTCCAACTTTTAATGTTCCAGATGGATGTCCAAATTCAACTGCAGTTTTATCTCCACCACCAGCAGCTAAATTTACTAAAGTTCCAGGAATACAAGCAGCTACTCCAATAGCAACAGAAGCTGTTCCCATCATGGCGTGGTGTAATTTTTGCATAGATAAAGCACGAACATGTAAATCAATCTCACTTGCTTTTACTTCTTTTCCACTTGATGTTGTAAAATCACTAGGAGGTGCTACAAATGCAATTTTTGGAGTGTGTTGTCTTGTTTTTGCTTCTTCTAAATTAGAGATAAGACCCATTTTAAGTGCAGCATAAGATCTAATTGTTTCAAATCTAGCTAAGGCTTCAACATCTGAATTAATATCACCTTGAAGTTCAGTTCCTTTGTATCCAATATCAGTAGCATTTACAAAACAAGTAGGAATTCCAGCTGTAATCATTGTAGCTTTAAATGTACCAATTCCAGGAACTTCTAAATCATCAATTAAATTTCCAGTTGGGAATAATTCTTCACTTGGATCAACAGGTTCTGCAAATTCTAATACGATTTCTTCAGCTGGGAATGCAACACCATCGATATAATAATCACCCATTTCTTTAACCATTCCATCAACCATCGTTACATAACAAAGAATAGTTTTTTTGATATTTGCTTGCCAAATTCTTACACAACAAACACCATTTTGCGGAACATTATCAACTAAACCTTCTTTAATTGCAAAAGGACCAACTGCACTTGATAAGTTTCCACAATTTCCACTCATGTCCACAAAATCTTGATCAATTGCTACTTGACAAAAATAGTAATCAACATCATGGTTAGGAACTGAACTACGACCTACTAAAATAGCTTTAGAAGTTGAAGATGTAGCTCCTCCCATACCATCCATTTGTTGTTTATAAACATCTGGTGAACCTACAATTCTTTGAAGAAGTTTATCTCTTTTTTTTGTATCTTCTTGTGCTTCTTTTGGAAGATCTGCTATATTAAAAAATGTTCCTTTAGAAGTTCCACCTCTCATATATGTAGCTTTTACTTTAAATTGTGGTTTGTAGTTACTCATGTGTTTTCCTTAAAAATGGTGTTAATTTAAAACTGTTTAAAAAAATCTTGGGATTTCTTTAAATAGTTTTATAAAATACTAAAGAGCAAAAGCTCTTTAGATATTTATTTTTTTGAAGATGCAATAACATCTTTAGCGAATTTTTGTAAAATACCACCATTTTTGTAAACATCAACTTCAGCAGAAGTATCTAATCTACAAATAACTTGGAATTCAACTTTTTCACCATTTGCTCTAGTCATTACAACTGTTAAATCACATCTTGGAGTAATATCACCAACAATGTCAAATACTTCAGTTCCATTGATTGCGTAAGTATTTCTAGTATCACCTTTTTTAAATTGTAATGGTAAAACACCCATTCCAACTAAGTTAGTTCTGTGAATTCTTTCAATTGATTCAGCAATTAAAACTTCAACACCTGCAAGTCTAACACCTTTTGCAGCCCAGTCTCTTGAAGACCCTTGCCCATAGTTAGTTCCAGCGATGATAATTAAAGGTTGTTTTCTTGTTGTGTAAGTTTCGATTGCTTCCCACATTCTTGATTCAACACCCTCAGGCATAATTTTTGTTAATGAACCTTGTTTAACTTTTCCATTTTCATCTTTAACCATTTCGTTAAATAATTTTGGATTAGCTAAAGTAGCTCTTGAAGCTGTATTATGGTCTCCTCTATGAGTTGCATAAGAGTTTAAATCTTCAAGTGGTAATCCCATTTTTAAACAATATTCACCAGATGCTGATGTTGGTAAAATCGCATTTGATGGAGATAAGTGGTCTGTTGTAATATCATCAGGGAATACACCTAATGGTCTCATGTTTTTTAACGCTGGCATTTGCATATATTCATCTTCCCAATAAGGAGGTTTGTTAATATATGTTGATTTTTTATTCCATTTATAGAATGGATCTACTTTAATTCCAGCTAAACCATTTCTTGCAAACATTGGGTCGTAAATGGCAGCAAACATTTCAGGTTTAACAGCAGTACTTACAACAGCATCAATTTCAGCATCACTTGGCCATAAATCTTTTAATCTAATATCGTTTCCATTTTTATCTTTTCCTAAAACATCAGTTTCAATATTAAATCTGATACTTCCAGCAAGTGCATAAGCAATTACAAGTGGAGGAGATGCTAAGAATGCTTCTTTAATAAATGGGTGAATTCTTCCATCAAAGTTTCTGTTTCCTGATAATACAGCTGTTGTATAAACACCAGACTCAGTAGCAGCTTGTTGAATTTTTGGATCAAGTGCACCTGACATACCATTACAAGTAGTACAAGCAAATCCTACGATTCCAAATCCTAATTTTTCAAGTTCAGGCAATAATCCTGATTCTTTTAAGTATAACTCAGCAACTTTTGAACCTGGTGCTAAAGATGATTTAACCCATGGTTTTCTTGTTAATCCAAGTTCATTTGCTTTTTTAGCTAATAAACCAGCAGCAACAACATTTCTAGGATTTGATGTATTTGTACATGAAGTAATTGCAGCAATTAAAACAGCACCATCTGGCATAACATCATCAGAAATTGTAATATGTTTAGAAATTCCTGCTGCTTCTAAAGTTGAAGTAGGAAGTAATTTATGAGGTTGAGATGGACCTGCTAATGTTCTTGCAACTGTTGATAAATCAAATTCAATAGTTCTTGCATATGTAGCATCTGCAAAAGCATCAGCCCATAAACCATTTGCTTTTGCATAAGCTTCTACAAGTTTAACTTGTTTTGGATCTCTACCAGTGATTTTTAAATAATCAATAGTTTTGTCATCAATAGCAAACATAGCAGCACTTGCACCATATTCAGGAGTCATATTAGAAATAGTCGCTCTATCACCTAAATCTAAATATTTAATTCCAGTTCCATAGAATTCTAAGTAAGCTGAAATAACATTGTTATCTCTTAAATATGAAGTCATAGAAAGTGCAATATCAGTAGCTGTAATTCCAGGAGCTCTAACACCAACAATATTAACACCAATGATTTCAGGAACTCTCATATAAGAAGGATTTCCTAACATTACATTTTCAGCTTCTAATCCACCAACACCAACAGCAATAACACCTAAAGCGTCAACATGAGGAGTATGTGAGTCAGTTCCTACTAATGTATCAGGAGATGCAATACCATCGATATTGTGAACTACTGGAGACATTTTTTCAAGATTGATTTGGTGCATAATTCCATTACCTGGAGGAATAACATCAACATTATTAAATGCTTCTTTAGTCCAGTTAATAAAATGGAATCTATCTGCATTTCTTCTATCTTCAATATCTCTATTTTTTTGGAAAGCGTCTGGATCAAATCCACCACACTCAACTGCTAGTGAGTGGTCAACGATTAATTGAGTTGGAACAACAGGATTTACTTTTTGAGGATCTCCCCCACCAAGAGCTACTGCTTCTCTTAAACCAGCAAGGTCAACGAATGCTGTAAGTCCTAAAATATCGTGACAAATAACTCTTGAAGGAAACCAAGGGAAATCTTTGTCTGTTCTTTTTTCAATTAATTGAATAAGTGAGTCTTTTAAATCTTCACTTGGGCACTTTCTAATTAAGTTTTCTGCTAATACTCTTGAAGTATAGTTAAGTTTTGCAAATGAACCAGCAGTTATATCTTCTACCGCTGCTTTTACATCATAATACTTAACACCATCAACACCATTAAGGTCTTTAAGATATTTTTCGTTTGTCATTTTTTATATCCATATATTTTGATTTTAAAAAAGGATGAAATTTCTTCCATCCTTTTAATTGCTATGAATTAGCACTGTTTTGTTAAGTAAATCTTTTCTAAATTTATTGAAAAAATAATTACGCTCTATCTTTTAAAAGAGTAAATTTTAAACCCTCAGGTCCTGTATAAGTAGCTGATGGTCTAATAATTTTTCCATCTTCTCTTTGCTCAATTACGTGAGCTCCCCATCCAGTAACTCTTGAGATAATGAATATTGGAGTAAACATATCTGTTGGAATTCCCATTTGGTTATAAGAAACAGCTGAGAACCAGTCAAGATTTGGGAACATTTTCTTTTGTTCCCACATGATTGTTTCAATTCTTTCAGCAACATCGTACATTAACATGTCGTTGTTTTCTTTAGATAAAGTTTCAGCAACTTTTTTAATTACTACGTTTCTTGGATCACAAATAGTATAAACTGGGTGTCCAAATCCGATAATAATCTCTTTTTTTGCCATTCTTTCTTTGATGTCAGCTTCTGCTTGATCAGCTGATGAATATCTTTCTTGAATTCTAAATGCAACTTCGTTAGCACCACCATGTTTTGGACCTCTTAAAGCTCCAATTGAACCTGTGATACAAGAATACATATCTGAATTTGTTCCAGCAATTACTCTTGAAGTAAATGTTGAAGCATTAAATTCATGTTCTGCGTATAAAATTAAAGATACATGCATAGCTTTAACCCAAGATTCTCTTGGTTTTTCACCATGTAATAAATGTAAGAAATGTCCACCTACAGTATCATCATCAGTTACAACATCAATTCTTTTCCCGTTGTAAGCAAAGTGGTACCAGTATAATAAAATAGAAGAAAATGATCCCATTAATCTATCAATAATATCTTGAGCTTCATTTTTTGGATGTTCTTCTTTTTCTTGATTTAAAGCACCTAGAACTGAACAACCTGTTCTCATAACATCCATTGGATGACATGTTTTTGGTAATTGCTCAAGAGCTACTTTTACACCATTTGGAATATCTCTGTAAGATCTAAGTTTTTCTTTATATGCTTTTAATTCTGCAACATTTGGTAATTTCTCATGTACAATTAAATATGCAATTTCTTCAAATTCAGCTTTGTCAGCAAATTCAAGAATATCATATCCTCTGTAATGTAAGTCATTTCCACTTTTTCCAACAGAACAAAGAGCTGTATTTCCAGCTGAAGTTCCAGAAAGTGCAACAGATTTTTTTGGTTTAAATGCTGTCTCAGTAGTACTCATAATTATCCCTTATTTAATTAATTTATTATTTTGAAATATTATTTAGCTTTGCTTTTTGCAAATAATGCATCCATCTTATTTTCATAATCATGGTAACCTAACATATCGTATAATTCCATTCTAGTTTGCATAATTTCTAAAGTACCTTCTTGAGTACCTTTTTCTCTTAAATCTTGGTATACAGTTAAAGCAGCTTTATTCATTGCTCTAAATGCTGATAATGGGTAAAGAACCATTGAAATACCAACTGAACCTAATTCTTCAGTAGTAAACATTGGAGTTGCTCCAAATTCAGTAATATTTGCTAATACTGGAACTTTGATAACATCTGTAAATTCTTTATATTCTTTTAAAGTATGAATAGCCTCAGCAAAAATCATATCAGCTCCTGCTTCAACGTAAGCTTTTGCTCTGTCGATTGCTGATTGTTGACCTTCAGATGCATGTGCATCAGTTCTAGCCATAATTACGAAATCTGGATCAGTTTTTGCATCAACAGCAGCTCTGATTCTGTCACACATTTCTTCTGTAGAAACTAATTCTTTATTAGGTCTATGTCCACATCTTTTAGCAGCAACTTGATCTTCTAAGTGAATTCCAGCAGCTCCTGCTTTTGTCATTTCCTTAACAGTTCTAGCGATATTAAACGCATGTCCCCAACCTGTATCAGCATCAACTAATAATGGTAAATCAACAGCAGAAGTAATTCTTCTAATATCAATACAAACATCTTCTAACATTGTCATACCTAAATCAGGTAAACCATATGATGAATTTGCAACACCAGCACCTGATAGATATAATGCTTTATATCCTACTCTTTTAGCTTGTAATGCTGAGTATGCATTAACTGCACCTACGATTTGTAAAGGAGATTCTTCTTTTAAAGCTTCTCTAAATTTTTTTCCTGCGCTCATACACATCCTTTAAATTTAAGTTGTAAATCATTATACATAATTTTGACATTTTAGTAATGTATTATAGTTGTAAGATAAATCGCAATTTTTTTAATAAAATAGATAAAATGTACAATAGTTGCTTTTTTAGAAAAAAATGGTACAATTGTTGAAATATTAATTTGAGGTATTATAATGAATTATAAAAATTCAATAGAGAAGTTTATAGAAATTTTTAAAAGATCAAACTTGAGTATATCAAAATTTGCATTGTTAATAAATAAAGATAGAAGAACGGTTACATCGTGGATTGATAATATTACAGAGGTAGAACCAAACAAAGATATTAAAGATAAAATTTGTCAAACATTTAGATATCCTGATTATATTTGGGAAGAGGGTTGTAATGGTGAAGAGTTTTTAAAATCAATCACACAAATACCTCAAAAAGAAGTAAGAATCATTGATGAAGACTATCATGGACGACTAAGATACATAATGGAACAAGAACAAAATAGAAGATTTGTAATACAAGCACAGTTTCCAGGACCCATGTATAGAGATTCTGCTGTACAAAAAGTGTACAAGACAAATACAAGTACAGATATTGAAGAGTTAAAACAATCAAGAATAGATCAGATGCTGAGATATGATTATGATACAACAGAATGGTACTCAATAAAATCTATTTTGACGTTTTGTTTTGCAAGTATTGGAAACTTTTATACAAAAGAAGAGAAGATAAAAATTTTAGAATTAATTTATGAACTTTTCAATAATAACTATAATAAAAAGCTTTTTTTCTTTGATTCTTTTTCAAGAAAAATATATGGAATGGAAACAACATATATTTCTATAAATGTAAAACAAAAAGTTCTTTTTTTTAAATCACCAATAGAATCAGTGTTTATAGAAATAAGAAATAAATCATTAGTAGAGCGAATGCATAAATATTATTCTTCTCCAATTGAAGCGCCATCCCATGTGAATTTTTTAGAATCTGTAAAGATTATAAAGATTTTACAAGATGCATTAAAATATAATAATGATATAAAACAAGCTTATGAGATAATAAATAGAGAAACAAACTATGGAGAACTTTTTTATAATAATCTTAGTATTGATTTACAAAAAGAAGTAAGTGCTCCAAAGCCTGGACAAAGAAGAAACTAAAAAGGAAAAAATATGAAAATAGTGATTTTAGATAGAGCAACATTAGGATTTGATGTTGATATTAGTGTTTTTGAAAAATATGGAACAGTTATATCTTATGATTTTACAAAAAAAGAAGAGACCGAAGATAGAATAAAAGATGCAGATATTGTTCTTACAAATAAAGTACTTATAACAAAAGAACATATGGATAATTCAAATATTCAACTGATTTGTATAACAGCAACGGGAATGAATAATGTTGATTTAGAGTATGCAAAAATTAAGAAAATAGAAGTAAAAAATGTAGCTGGATATTCAACATCAAGCGTTGTTCAAGTAGGATTTTCAATGATTTTTTATTTTGTACAAAAGTTAAATTATTATAAAAACTATGTTGATCAAGGTAAGTGGCAAAAATCTGATATCTTTACACATATTGATAAACCATTTTTTGAACTTGATGGCAAAAAAGTAGGAATCATAGGATTAGGTGAAATTGGAAGAAATTTTGCGAAAAAAGCAAAAGCATTTGATTGTGAAGTTATGTATTATTCTACAAGTGGAAGAAATTCAAATAGTGAATATAAACAAGTAAGTTTAGATGAGCTTTTAAAAACATGCGATATCATAACAATTCATGCGCCTTTAAATGATGATACAAAAGATTTATTAAATTATGAAAATATGAAAAATATAAAAGATGGTGCAATTTTATTAAATCTTGGTCGTGGTGGAATTATAAACGAAGCTGATTTAGCAAAAATAATAGATGAAAAAGAGATTTATTGTGGGATTGATGTTGTAAGTGTTGAGCCAATACTTGACTCAAATCCACTTTTAAGTGTTAAAAATAAGGAGCAATTACTTTTACTTCCTCATATTGGTTGGTCAAGTGTTGAAGCTAGAAATAGACTTATTGAAATGGTTGCACAGAATATTGAGGATTTTATTTTCTAAAGAAAAATCTAAAAAGCTTTTGAAAAAAAGAGAGTCTCTTTTTTTCAATCTTTTCTTTTATATCTTTTGATAAGTTTTCTAAATTTTTAGGCTTATATAAAGGTTCTTTCACTTATCTTGTCCTAAATAATTTTGAAGTTCTTTTACAGCTTCTTCATTTTTAATTATAAATTTAATCTCAATTCTTCTTGAAGCATCTTTATCTTCAACTCCATCTTTAAATATTAAATCAGAAGATGACTTTCCACTTGAACTTACGTATTTATTTAATAAATCTTTATTTATAGTATTTGATTCATACAAGAATTGCATCACTTCTAAAGCTCTTTGTTGAGAAAGCTCAAGATTGCTAAGATATGATCCATCACTATTTGTATGACCTTCTATTGTGATTCCATGAATGTATTTTCTTATTTCTTTATCATCAAGTAAAGTTGTCAAATATTTTTTTAGTACTTGATTTAACTCTTTTTTTGATTCATCTTTTAATTTATAAGCACCTTGATCGAATAGGATATTTGAAGAGAATTTTATGGCTCCACTTTTTTCATCTATGTTTATAGATTTTCCTAGTTTTTCTTTAAGTTTTGTAATAACATTTATTTTTATACCTGTTAAACTTTTTATTTTTGCTTTTGTAATATCAAACTCTTCAACGGTTTTTTGATGGGCTTTTTCTTGCTCTAATAATCTATTTAATAAAACAGTAAGCTCTTGATCTTTTAAAGTAATTGAGTTTTTACTAACTTCAAGTTCACTTGTTAATTTATTTGTTGTTTCAACTTGTTCTTTTTCTTTTAACTCATAATTTAAAAGTAAATCTTTTAATTTTTGAAGTTCTTGATTATTTAAAGCTAAGGCTTCATCAGATTTTGAAAGTTGATTTACTAATTGACTTTTCTCATCTTCGATTTTTCTCAATAAATCATTTAATTTACTTAAAACTTCGTTTTTATTTATAAGTTCTTCTTGACTTTGATTTAAAGCTGCCTTTTCTTTTTCAAGGGTGTTTTGAGTATAAAGATATTTTATAACAATAGCCCCTATTACTAAAATGAAAACAAAAAGTAATCCAGCCATTAAATCCGCATAAGATATCCAAAAGTTTTCATCGTTTTTTTGTTCTTTATTGTACATTATTGGCTACTTTGATATTTCTTTAAATTCTGTAAAATCTTGTATGATTTTACTTGTTTCTTCATCAATCATTTCAAGTGAAGTTTTTAGTTTATCAGTAATTTTTTCATCATATTCATCTAAACCTTGTTTAAATTTCCATTCAATTTTTTCCATATCACTTTTCATTGTTTCAATACTTTTAATGATATTTGAATAAATTGCTTTTAAATTATCAGAGCTAAGATTATGCATATGTGAATTTAATTTATCAATATTTGTATTTAATAATTCAGCATTTAAAGCATATAGATTTTTTTGTGACTCGAAGCTTTTTACAGTTGTGTGCATATTTAAAGTTAAGTCTTTTAACATAATTGCAAGACTTTCATTGTTGTCAATATTTTCACTAATTTTTGTAGAGAGTAATAACTCTTTTTTCAAGATATCATCAAGTAAATCAACTCTTTTTTCTATTAAGCTAGAAATATTATCCATCATATTTCCTGATGTTAATTGTTCAAAAACAGCACTCATTTTTGCAAAGTTATCGATATTGCTTTTTATATGAATTGACTCAATATCTATTTTTGTCCAAAAAAATGATTTTGTATTTTCAATGATAGTGTAAGTATCATGTTCAAATCTGCTCATTCCAATTTTCTCAAAAAAAGTCCACCAAATAGATAGAAAAATACCAAAAATAGACACATAAAAGGCAGTTCCAACACCACCTAATAAAACAGTAATCTCTTTTTCTAAAGCATTTGAAGTTCCAGAAGAAAAATCAGGCATAGAAATAGCAATAGATATAAAAGTTCCTAATATTCCAAGAGTTGGAAAAATTCCCGATGCAATTGAAGAAAAATTTGTATTTCTAATATTGCTTGTATAGTCTTGTAAGAAACTATCAGTGCTTCCATTTGCTTTTGTTGTATCACCAATTGTTAATAAATTATCATTGATATAATTTTTTAAATTGTAAAATAACTCTTGATATTGAGTTTTGAATTTGCATGAAATATAGTACGCGTTGTGTCTTACGAAAAAAAGATAAATTAAATAAATAAATCCTATTAAAATAACACTATGAATTTCAACTTTTAGTGGTAAAACACCTAAATAACATAATACTACTATTGCATATAGTAAAGTTGGCACCGTCAATAAAGTAAATATTCTCGATATTGGTTTACAAGTGGTATAAAATCTTGAATTTAAATCAATAAAATCATCATCAGTCAACATAAACATTCCTTATATAAGTTTAAGTAATTTTAAACCGTAAGTTTAGCATATTTAACATTTCATAATACAAAGATTCAACATTTCATTATTTAAGTTTATTAGTAATTGTTATAAAGGGTAGGTTATTCAAAAACGACGAGGTATTTAATATACCCTCAATAATTATGTTTTAGATTTATACATAACTCCTTAACTCAAACTATGATAAACTCTTAAAATGAATAAAAAATACCAAATACTAAAAGATATTTTCGGACACGATAAATTTAGAAGCTTTCAAGAAGAAGTTGTTGATTGTATAATCAATAAAGAAGATGTATTAACGATTTTGCCAACAGGTGGTGGAAAATCACTTTGTTATCAATTTCCTACACTTCTTATGGGTGGAACTACGGTTGTTATTTCTCCTTTGATTGCTTTGATGCAAGATCAAATAAAAGCTTTAAATGATTTAAATATAAATGCACAGATGATAAGTTCTGCCATATCAAATGATGAAAATGCAAGAACTCTTCAAAAGCTTTTAAACGGTGAGTTAAAATTTATTTATGTGGCACCTGAGAGATTTTCTTCAAATGATTTTGTAAGTGTATTACAGCGAATTGACATAAACTATTTTGTAATAGATGAAGCCCACTGTGTTAGTGCTTGGGGACATGAGTTTAGAGCTGAGTATAGAAATCTTGATAGATTAAAAAGATTTTTTCCAAATACTCCTATTTGTGCATTTACTGCAACTGCTACAAAAAAAGTTGAAGCTGATATTTCCTCATCTTTAAATTTACAAAATCCAAGACATTTTAGGGCTAAAACTGTAAGAGATAATATTGATATAAAAGTAGAACCTAGAATTTCAAACGGTAAAACTCAAATACTAAACTTCCTAAAATCACATAAAGGTCTTTGTGGAATAATCTATACCTTTACAAGAAAAGAAGCTGAATCAACTGCTGAATTCTTAGTTCAAAGTGGATATCGTTCAAAGGCATATCATGCAGGATTAAGTAACGATGTTAAAAATAAAGTTTTTGAAGATTTTGTATATGAGAAGATTGATATTGTAGTTGCTACCATTGCTTTTGGAATGGGAATTGATAAATCAAATATAAGATTTGTAATACACACATCGCTTCCTAAAACACTAGAAAACTACTATCAAGAAATAGGACGAGCAGGACGTGATGGTGAAATGTCTTATGTTTATATGCTTTATTCAAAATCAGATGAAGTAAAAAGAAAAATACAAATAGAAGAAGCAATTGATAACTCATACAAGCAAACAGGACTTGATAAATTAGAATTTATGTATAGATATTGTGTTAGCAATAATTGCCGTCATAAGCTAATAGCTGGATATTTTGAAGATGAGATTGAAGAGTGCAAAACATTATGTGATAACTGTACAAAAGGCGAAGTTGAGCAAGTTGATGTAAGCATTGATGCTCAAAAACTCTTAAGTGCAATTTACAGAAGTGAGCAAAGATTTGGACTAAATCATATTATAGATATTTTAAGAGGTTCAAAAAATCAGAAGTTATTAGAATTTGGACATGAGAAGCTAAGTGTTTATAATCTAGGGGCCAATAAAAGTAAAAATGAATGGACAGCAATAGCTGATAAATTAATAGATATTCAAGCTTTAATTTTAGGCGAATATAGAGTTCTAAAAATAAGTCCTTTAGGTTTAGAAATACTAAAAGGAAAAGAAAAACTTTTAATAGATAGTGATAAGTTAGGCTTTGATTTAAAAATTCAAGATGAAGAGCTAGAACTTACTTTTGATGAAGAGATATTTGAAAAGTTTAAGACTTTAAGAAGGCAAATTGCTCAAGAAAATGAGATTCCAGCTTATGTGATATTTGGTGATAAAACACTAAAAGAACTTGCATTAAAACTTCCACTAACAAAAGATGAGATCTTAGAAATAAATGGAGTTGGTCTTGTAAAGTATGAAAAATATGGAGAGGTATTTATTGAGCTTTGTAAAAGTATAAAAGAAGAATTTAGTGAAAAACTTGAAGCTGATGAAATAAAAGTACCTTTGAAAAAACTAACTAAAACATATTTAGAAACATATGAGCTTTTAAATGAAGGTAAAAACTTAGAAGAAATATCACAAATAAGAGATTTAGGAATCACATCTGTTCTTAATCATATAAATGTATTAAATGAACATGAAAAGATTTCAAAACAAAAAAAAGATGAGCTATTAAAACCTTTAGAAATTCCTCTGGATATTAAAAACTGGATAGAAGCTGGATTAAAACTTGATAGTTTAAATCAGTTAAAACAGCAGTTGTATTTGTATGAGTATTTAGTTAAATAAAAATAAGAAATCTCAAAAGAGATTTCCTATTTTGTTAGCTTAATTATTTTAAATTTTCTTTAGCAAAATTTCTTACTTGTTCATTACTATCTTTTGAAAGAGCTTGTAAAATATTTGTTGCTGTTTGAGGATCTTTTGCAATTGTAGTTCTTACATTTAAAGATGCTTTATGAACTAAATAATCTTCTGTAATATTGCTAAATTTATCCCCTGCAAAAACACTTGTGAATAACACCATTGATAACGAAAATATTGTAAATATTTTTTTCATATTTAAATCCTTTTTTTAATTTGTATGGAAGAATAACTAAATAGGACAAAATCTATCTTGATTTAAATCAATATAGGATAAAATTTGTCTTGATTTAAATCATAGTGAAAAAAACTTGATTTTATTACAATATAAACTCACATTATATAAAGGAATTTAAGATGAAAAAGATTTATGGAAGTTTTATATTTTTCTTCTATTTTATAAAATATCCAGTGGTGATATATTTATTAGTAAACTATTTTTATCTTGGAATAACAAATAGTTTATATATTTATTTTTTAGGTGTTATTAGTGTAATACTTATTTTAAAAGATTTTATCTTTCCATATAAAAAACCACAAAATTGTTCAGGACCCAAAAATAAAATTATTTGATTCTAAACCATTTTCTATGGGGATCTTTTAATGATTCAGGATAATATCTATGGGCTGGAATGTTATTTACAATCAATGCACTTACAAGTAAAATAAGAGCTCCTGATGTAACGGGAACCAACACATAAAAAAATCCTAATTCGTGGATTTGATTACTTCCAATTACTGCAATTAATGCAGTTGCACCTCCTGGAGGATGCAAAGTAAGTGTTAATTGCATAGCTAATATTGAAGTTGCAACTGCAAAGGCAGAACAAAGCATGATATTTCCAGATAAAAACTTAAAAGAAATAACTCCTATGATTGCAGAGATTAAATGTCCTCCAACTAAGTTTCTAGGTTGAGAAAGAGGTGAATTTACTGCTCCATAAACCAAAACAGCACTTGCTCCAAATGAACCTACAACTAAGGTTAGATCTTTGTCATCTAAAAAATCTTGATGAAAATATGATATTGCTAATATACCTAAAAATGAACCAATCCAAGACCAAATAATATTTGCTTTTTCTATTGGTTCTGAGTTTATTTTTTTGAATTGTTTAAAGAATTTTTTCATGAATTAACTTTGAATTTGAATGAAAAATATATTAGCAAAAAGTGTAAAGAAGAGATATGACTTATGTCAAATTTATACTATAAGAAAAAATTCTTATAGTATATTTAGTTGGTGTGCTAAATCAGCCGCAATTCTTTCATAATTTCTAACAGATAGAAGTCTTTTTTGTCCGTTTACTCCTACATTTGCAACTTCATCTTTTGATAAATTTATAATATACTCTAATTTTTCTTTTATTGAATCTTCTGTGAAATCACAAAACCATGCACTTTCATTATCTTCAAAAATCGAACTATTATTTTCATTATTACTCATAATACAAGGAACAGCACTTGAATAATAATCTAAGATTTTTATAGGTGTTGAGCTATTAAATAATGCAATATCAGGTAAAACAGATAATCCAACATCTGCAAGTGCAATTAAATTTAATAAATCTTCTCTTGTTTTTGCTTCACAAATTTCTATATTATTTTTTAAATTTGGGAATTTTGATAAAATATCATCTAGATATTCAGGATCTTTTGTAGATATTAACAGTTTATATTTATTTACAGCAATATTACTAAAAGCTTCCAAGACTGTTTCAAACTCTCTTAATTTATCCAGTGTTCCTGCATAAAAGAATCTTTTTTCAGCTCCGTCATGTTGAATATTATCATGTAAAACATCAGGATCAATTGCTGATGGAATTACGAAAGTTCTTGTTTTTACATCTTTGAAATAATCATTTTTCATTTGAAATGATGTTGGAAGAAAAATATCGCATTCATTAATCAATGAAATTTCACTAAATGTTTGAATTTTATTATTTATAATATCAAAGAAACTTTTTTTATTGTTTGCTTCGTCTGTTTGAAGTTTTGCAATTCTTTTTGGAAATGATAATCTAAAACCAACTTTATAGTTGTATTTGATTCTTTTTTTAAGAACATCTTTTAATAAAGTAGTATTATTTCGTACAACCACAAAAGCAAAATCTTTTATAGCTATGCCTTTTCTATCAAGTTCTTCCAGTAAATTTGAGCTAAGATTTTCAGGAATAATGATTCTTCCATCATCTTTTAGTTCTATATCTGTTTTAAATTTAGAGAAAAATATTGTGTTTATTTCAAAATGTCTGTTTAAATATTTTTGAAATAAAGGTCCAATAAAACTGTGATCAGTGTATTCATCTTGGTCTGTTATATATAAAAACTTACTCATTTATTCGCTCCTAAATTTTATTAAAAAATTTTAGCATTTAAAAGTCGCAACAAAAGAGCAATAAAGTTAAATTTAATAAATTTTTCCAAGTAAATCCACATGGGTTAAATAAACACGCAAATCAAATTCAATCTGATGATAAGAAGGCATTACAAAAGTGCAAAGATTATAAAAAGCTTTGTCATGTTCTCTTTCTTTAAAATGGGCAAGTTCGTGAACTACAATCATTTGTAAAAATTCTTCTGGCATATTTTTAAATACAGATGCAACTCTTATTTCATTTTTTGATTTTAATTTTCCACCTTGAACTCTTGAAACTATTGAGTGCATTCCAAGGGCGTTGTTTATAACATTTATTTTTCCATCATACATTACTTTTGAAACTTGGTATTTTTTAAAGTATTCATTTTTAAAATCCATTACATAAGAGTATAGAGTTTTATCATTTGTGTAAGTATGCGCTTTGGGATATTTAGTTTTAAGATAGGAAGTTAATTTATCTTTAGCGATTAGAACCTGAATTTTATCTTGTAAATCTTTTGGGTAGTGGCTTAAATATTTCATAATGAATTATAACCTATTGTGATATAATGCGACCTTATTTTTATTAAAAGAGGTAGATATGAGTATAGAACAAGAATTAATGCAAAGAAGTGAATCTTCATGTGAGCTTTGTAAATCAACGACTGATTTAAGTGTATATGAAGTTTCACCAAGTGATGGAAGTGCTGAACAATCAGTTCTTTTATGTGCAAAGTGTAAAGAACAATTTGAAGATGAAAGTAAAATAGATGCAAACCATTGGTTTTGTTTAAATGATTCTATGTGGAGCACAATCCCAGCTGTTCAAGTAGCTTCATATAGAATGCTTAAAAAAATAGGAAATCAAGATTTACTTGATATGATGTATTTAGAAGATGAGGTAAAAGCTTGGGCTGATGCTGGAATTTCTTCTATTGATAGCTCAATTATTCACAGAGATTCAAATGGAGTTATTTTACAAGGTGGAGATACTGTTACTATTATCAAAGATTTAGAGGTAAAAGGCGCTGGATTTACTGCAAAAAGAGGAACAGCTGTTAGAAATATTTCACTTACAGATAATCCTGAACAAATTGAAGGAAGAGTAAACGGAGTTAAAATCGTACTTCTAACTTGTTTTCTTAAAAAATCTTAATAAAAAGAAGAGTTTTCATACTCTTCTTTCATTCTCTTCTTTCCTTTCTTACAAACTTTAATCCTATAATAAATATAAAAATAATATATACAAAAATAAGATACAATAGATTTTTTATAATATTTTGGAGTTAATATGCCATTAAAACATATCTTTAATCAAATCGGTCAAAAGCTTGGTATTGGATTAATTTTAATAATAATAATTTCGCTTCATATTTTTATCATTATTGGAAACTCTTTTTTTGTAAAATATTCTATTATAAAAATGAAAGATGATGCAACTTTAATAAATAAAAGCGGAATGATAAGAGGTGGTATTCAAAGAGTAGTAAAACTTGAACTAATTAACCAAGATATTACTTTAGAAATGCAAAAAATTGATGCTATATTTGATGAATTTTTAATAAAAGAAAAATACAAATTAGTTGATAGTAAAATGCACATATTTGTTTTAAAAATTGAAGAATTAAAAAAAGAGTGGGTAGCTTTAAAAAAATTAATCAATATTTATCGTGAAACAAAAAATAAAATAGACAAGAATCAAATTATAGCTCAAAGTGAATATTTATGGAATTTATCTGAAGATGCCTTGCTTACGGTTTCAAAAATTTCATCAGAAAAAACATATATGTTAAATAATACATTTTTAATTTTTTTAGTTGATTTTTTATTGATATTATTTGTAATTTTTATTATAAATAAAAAAATAAGAAATAAATTAGAAATCCTTTCAACAATCGATCCTTTAACAAAAATAAAAAACCGAAATATGTATAATGAATTGCTTGCTTTTGAGCTTGAATTAAATAAAAGATATGAAGTCAAAACAGCATTTATAATTTTAGATATAGATTTATTTAAAGATATCAATGACACTTATGGTCATGATGTTGGAGATTTAGTATTAAAAGAATTAGTTATTCTTGTAGAAGAAACTATTAGAAAAATTGATACTTTATTTAGAATTGGCGGTGAAGAGTTTGTTATTTTTGCTAAAGAGATAGATGAGAATAATTTAGAAAAATTAGCAAATAAAATCAGATTAAAAGTTAAAAACTTTGAACCTACAATGTGCCATAAATTTACTATTAGTTTAGGTGCTACTATGTTTAGACTTGATGATACAAAAGATAGTATATTTAAAAGAGCAGATGAGGCATTGTATGAGTCAAAAAATAATGGAAGAAATAAAGTAACTGTAGTTTAAGAAAGTTTGTTTAATTGGCTCATTTAAGAATTAGAAGAGATTTTAAATCTCTTCTTTTATCTTTTCTAATTCTTTTATTTTTTCTAAATATTGCTCTTTTTTAGATGATACAAATTTTATTCTATCTTCATTTATTTCTAAATATTGTTCTTTTGAGTACTTAATAATTTTAAATAAGTAGTTTCTTTTTGATGTTAAAAAATCTTCAATTTTCTCAAATCCAAAGTTTGCTTTTAATTTTGCAACGATTTCATCTTCCCTTGGATATTGAATAGAAAATCTTGAAGGTTCTTTTTTATAAAGTTCTTCTGATTCTAAAATTTGTTGTTCAAAATGCGCAATTGTTGCTTGAGTTGTTTGAATATACGAGTAAGATAATGCGCCATTAAAATAAGCGAACTTTTTTCTTAGTGCTGAAATATTTTCTAAAATTGCTCTATGATATGTTATTAAAACATTTTCATAAACTTTTGCGGCAAAGTGTCTTGTATTTGAAAATTCTAAATCAGATGCAATTTCTCTATGTTTTTTAATAAGTTCAAATGGTTCTTGCCACTTTCTAACTTCATTTTTTATGATTCTATATGCATTTCTAAATGATTCATCTGCATCTAATTCTACGTTTTTAAGAAGCTTAATAGATCTTTTAAACATTTTATCAATAGTTTGGTCATCATAAAAAAGACCTTTATATACAGCATCTGAATCAATCCAAAATGTTTCATATGGGTGTTTATCAATTTTTTCACCTAAGAAACCTTTTGTTTCTTCAAATCTAAAGGCTGCTTTTTTCTTTATATTTTTGTATGTTTCTTGGGCAATTTTTTCCATAATTGTTTCTAAAGAGTTGTAAATATTAAATAACTCCTTTGAATATCTTTTATGAATACTTTCAAAATGCTCAATTACTGTGGGTTCGCATGATTTTAAAATATCAATTAATGCATCATAAACTTTAGTTATTGTTTCATACTCTTTTATTAAAATATCACAAATACCTTTTAAATCTTTTTTAATTGCAAATTCTTTAGCTTCAGCTGCTTGTGGTCTTATTGTGTTTTCAATAAATGCTAGAACCTCATTAATATTTGATTCTTTTAAAAGTTTCATATCATCAGACATATCTTTTGTATTGATTTGATTAACTTTTTTCTGGAAAACTTCAAATGAATCTTTGAAAAAATCAAGGGAAGAAACACCGATATTTTTATTTAATTCTTTTTTAAATTCTTTTGTAATTGCATCAAATGAGTCATTTAACAAAACATTTTTTTGTAAAGCTCTTGATTCAAGTGCCATTCTTGCAGAAATTGGTGTAACTTGTGCAAAATATTTAGAAAATTTGTCTTTTACATAATTTGTTGTTGTTTGAACTTGCTCAGGAGTTAATTTATCTTTTTGATTTAAAACACATAAAGATTTGTTTTTAAAGTGTTGCATATATTCATCTAAAACTTCTGCTTCTGATAATTTTCCTGCATTATCAATAAGTGTTAGCCAAATAATTCCACCAACATCTCTTAGAACTTTCCTTGTGATTTCTGTATCACTTTGTGACTGTGAGTTAAGACCTGGAGTATCTACAAATGAAATATCTTTTAAAATATCCATAGGAGCATAAAGTGTAAGATATTTTATATCTTTCATTTCATCTTGTCTTTGATCTGTAAAATCAGCAATTGACTCGATTGGGGCAAACTCTTGAGCGCCTGAATAATAAGTAATTTTTAGTTTATACTCATCTCCATAATTTATAAAATTTACTTTTGACGTAACAGGAGTAATTCCAGTTGGTAAAATATCTCTTGAAAGTAGAGCATTTAAAAAAGTTGATTTCCCTGATGAAAATTGTCCTGTGATTGCAACTTCCATTGGATATCTTGCTCGTCTGATTTGTCTATTTAAAATACCAACAAGTTGATTTGATGGTAAAAATCTTTCATCAAGTAATTTTGCTTGGATTTTTTTTATGTCTCCAACTAAACCTTCTTCATAAATAACTTCATGAACAATATAGGTCTCTTTGTATTCGTTTACAAAGCTTTTTAGGATATTTAAATTTGCACTCATTAGTATAATCCTTTTATTGTTGTAGAAATATTCTCAAGTTTTTTAATATTTTTATGAATATCAATAGAAATTTGACCTTTATTTTTGTCATTTTCTTCAAATGAACTAATCTGCTTTTGTAAAGTCTCTTCATCATTTTTAAGTTTTTGCTCAAAGGTTTTTAATGGAGCATTTAATGTAGAAATAAATGTTTCAATTAACATATTACTTACTTTTTTAGCTTTTGCTTTTATATCTTCTTCAATTGAAGTAAATTGATTTTTTATTAAAAGCTCGATTTCTCTATCTAGTTCATTTAGTTTTGAGTCTTTTGATTTTGAAACAGCATCTATAATTTGAGAAATTAAAATCTCGTTATTTGATGTTAAAAATCCTGATTTAAAATCATCTTGAAAGAATCCTCTTGCATCAAAATTTTCATTTTTTTGTCCAATTGCAAAACCTAAATCTTGATATTTTTGTTCGCATTGTTCTGCAATTGTTTGAGATTTTTTAATAAATTTATATCTATAATCTCTAATTACATCAATAATTCCATCTTTTATTGCCGTTTCAACGATTACTTTTATTCTTGTATTCTCAGGTCTTTTTTTTGTTTTCTCAAATGAATATCTAACATCACTTACAACTCTTTGTTTAATTACATTTTGTAAATCAAATAATTCACTTTGTAAAAAAGTATCTAATGAATCAATATAGGATTTTGCATCGTTTTTATAATAATTTATATCTTCGTTCATACCTTGAAAAATTCTTGTATTAGAAGCTTTTTTCTTATTAAATTCTTCTAACTCATTTTCTAATTCATCTTTAGATTTTGATAAAAGTTTTAGTTCGTAGTTATAAAAAGAGTTTTGTTTCTCAATAATTTTTTGCAATTGACTTTTAGAAGATTGAATTACAATTTCACCTTTTTGTGAACTTGAACCAAAAAGAGTATCAGTTAGATATTTTTCAATTTCTAAAATACCTGTATCTTCTATTGTAAATCCAGCATCAAGTGCTTCTTGTTCTCTTCCTGTTCTATGTAATAATGCCATTCTTCCAGAAATTGGAATAAACTTAATAGTTTTTAAAATGTAATCAAGTTGAGAATCTTTATTTTGTGCACGTAATTGTTTTTGAATTGATGTTTTAGTGTATTTAATAACCTCTTCTAATTGCTCTTTAGTAACTGTATCAGCTCTTGTAATTACAATTAAAAGCTTTGAAATATTTTGATAAAGTAGGGCATCAATTATAAATTCAACATCTTTTAAAGTAGCACTTTGAGATACGTTCATTAGATGTAACATCATGTCACATTTACTGATATACTCTTTTGTGATTTCTTCTCTTTGAATAACAGGATCATCAAGTCCTGGAGTATCTACTATTTCAATTCCATCACTTAAAAAATCAAGCTTAGAACCTAGTTCTACGTATTTTACTAAGTTACATTTTTTACCACTTGTTTCAGCTGATGTATATGAAGATAAATCTTTTATATCAATTTCATCAAATCTTGAAACAGGTCTTATGTAATTTTTAAGTTCATCACCAAATATTTTATTTGTTTCATTTACAAAATCTCTCATTGATTCTAATTGTTCAGCAGATTTTAGAATTCTATCCCATTCATGGGTATTCCAATAATATACTTTTGCATTATCAGTAGGATTATGTTTTACGATTGTAAGGTTTGCAGTTTCAGGAACAACAGCACTTCCTAGAATCTCTTTTCCCATAAGTGCATTAAGCATAGTAGATTTACCAGCATTCATAACACCTGTAATTCCAATAGAGAATTTTTGATTATCTAAGTAATTATTAACAGAACTTAACTCTTTTAAAATTTCTTCATTAGATAAACTATTTTTTAATTCACTTATTAAATTTTCAACAGTTGTTTTTAAATCTTTAAATGAAGATTTCATATCTTCATCAATTTCTTTATTTAAATTTGAATGTTCTTGGGTTAAATTCAATTCTTTATAGTCAAATAAAGAGATTAATTTATTATAGTTTTCATTGTTTAAAATAGATTCATTTTTTAAATACTCAAAAGATGAATGTAAAATATTGATATTTTCTTTTGATTTATTTGATAATATTGTAGAAACAATATTATGTTGTAAATGGTTTAATTCATTGAAGTTTGAAGGACCTTTTACTTTTAATTGCTGACATAAAGTTTTAAAAGAAGTAAGTGGTAAATACTTTTCATAATTCTTTCTAGTTGCACTAATAATTAATGCAAATATTGTAAATGTTTCATCATTAATATTTGTTTCAATAGGCTCCACATCTAAATTCTGCTCAAATGTGATACCGTGATAAAGTAAAAAATAATCATTCGCTAAACTCATTTTCAAATCTCCCAAAATATAAAAAGTTAAATATCACAAAGTGATATTTAACTTTTTATATTTTTTATTTACGAAGGAAAAATCCTTCGTAATAATTATCTAAGTGATACTAATTTTCTTCTTAAGTATGCAATCTTATTTTGTAATGGTAAGTGTTTTGGACAATGGTCTTCACATGCCATTAATGACATACAACCAAAAATTCCATCATCATCACCAATTAACTCATAAAAATCTTCAGCAGTTCTTTTATCATGTGGATCTACTTCAAATCTTGCAACTCTATTTAGTCCAACAGGACCAACGAAATTAGGTCTCATAAGTGCTGTTCCACAAGAAGCAACACAAATTCCACACTCAATACATCTATCTAACTCAAATGTTTCATTTGCAACATCTGGATCGATTCTTTCTTCAAGTTTTGAAATATCATGCACTTCATTTGTATGAACCCATGATTCAACTCTTTTAGACATTGCATCCATCCATTTACCTGTATTAACAGATAAGTCTTTGATAAGTTCAAATGCAGGCATAGGCATTAATTGTAATTTTCCTTCTGGATAATTTGCAATTAATGTTCTACAAGCAAGTGTAGGTTTACCATTAACAACCATTCCACAAGAACCACAAATTCCAGCTCTACAAACGAAGTCAAAAGATAAATCCGCATCCATTTCTTCTCTAATTTTCATTAAAGCAATGAAAAGAGTCATCCCTGGAGTCTCTTCTAAATGGAAATCCACAAAATGAGGTTTTGAAACCTTAGATTTTGGATTGAATTTTAAAACTGATATTGTTATATCTCTACCTTTTTCAATACTCATTATAAATCTCCTACTCTTTCGTTTTTCTCTCTGTAGTTCATTGGTAAATCAAATGACATTAATGCATCTTGAATTTCGTGTCTATCTTTACCTTCAGCTTCTAGTTTTTCTACAATCTCATCAACTTGAGCTTGTCTTTTTTCTGAATCTGGATGTTCAATAATCATACCCTTAGCACCATATCCTCTAAACGCAGGAGGTAATTCCATAGTCATAATATCTAATGGCTCATATGTAATTGTTGGTAATGTTTGATTTTCATCAGGCCAAGAAGTTAATGTTCTGTTTAACCAGTTAGCATCATCTCTTTTTAAGAAGTCTTCTCTATAGTGAGCACCTCTTGATTCAGTTCTTTGTAATGCACCTTTTGCAACACAAAGTGCAATTTTAAGCATTCTTGGAACTCTATAACCTTCTTCTAATTCTGGATTTCCAGCTCTTTCTTTAGATTTAACAGTGATATGTTTAGTTTTAGCTAATAATTCTTCTAACTCTTCAACCGCAGCTTTTAAGTTAACACCATCTCTAAAAATTCCAACTTTTTCATCCATTAAGTTTTGCATTCTATTTTTGATTCTGAAAATATCTTCATTTCCATTATAAGCTAAAATATCATTTAAATACTTATCTTCTTTATCTAAAAATTTTTGAACAGTAGATGTAGGAATTGTTACGTCATTTGATAAACAATAATCAGCAAAATAGTTACCAATAATCATACCAGCAACAACTGTTTCAGAAACTGAGTTTCCTCCTAGTCTATTAAATCCATGCATATCCCAGCAAGAAGCTTCACCACACGCAAATAAACCATTTAAGTTTTGAGATTCACCTGTTGGTTTTGTTCTAATTCCACCCATTGAGTAGTGTTGCATAGGTAGAACTGGAGCCCAACCTTTTCTACCTTCATCAGCTGGATCAATACCGTTGAATATTTGACAAATTTCTTGAACGTCTCTTAAGTTTTTCTCAATATGTTCTCTACCTAAAATAGAAATATCAAGCCAAACGTGGTAACCGTATGGTGATGGAACACCTTTACCATTTCTAATATGTTCAATCATTCTTCTTGAAACAACGTCTCTTGAAGCTAGTTCTTTTTTCTCAGGTTCGTAATCTGGCATAAATCTATGTCCATCAACGTCTCTTAAAATCCCACCATCTCCTCTACAACCTTCAGTTAATAAAATACCTGATGGTACGATTGGTGTTGGGTGAAACTGAACAGCTTCCATATTTCCTAAAGTTGCGATACCAGTTTCAAGAGCAATTGCTGCACCAATACCTTCACAAATTACAGCATTTGTAGTTTGTTTAAATACTCTTCCATATCCACCAGTTGCGATACATGTACCTTTTGCAACATAAGCTTCTAATTCACCTGTAATTAAATCTCTTACGATTGCTCCATAACATCTACCATTTTCATGAATAAGTGAAAGTGCTTCTTTTCTATCTCTAATATCAACATTGTGTTTTAAAGCTTCGTTTGCAACACCGAATAACATAGTGTGACCAGTTGCATCAGCTGTATAACAAGTTCTCCATTTTTTAGTTCCACCAAAGTCTCTTGATGTAATTAATCCATGTCTATCTGCATCTTCTGTGATAGTTGTTTTCTTAGCATTAATAACAGCTTCTCTTGCACCTTCTTTAACTCTTGACCAAGGCACACCCCAAGCTGCAAGTTCTCTAATAGCTTTTGGAGCAGTATGTACGAACATTCTAGCAACGATTTGATCACATCCCCAGTCACTACCTTTTACAGTATCAGCAAAGTGTAAATCTTCATTATCACCATCAGACATTTTAGAGTTACCTAAAGATGCTTGCATACCACCTTGAGCAGCTGCTGAGTGAGATCTTTTAACAGGAACTAAAGATAAAACTATTGTACTTAAACCTTTTTTTTGTGCAGCAACAGCAGCTCTAAGACCTGCTAATCCTCCACCAATTACTAATGCATCACAGTAATTAATTTTCATTATGCAATTCCTCCAACACTTTTATTTGTAATATTAAATTCCATTACTTTTGCAGTTGGAGTATATTTTTGACCAACTGTTCCGTTAGCTGCATTTTCCATACCAATTTTCATATAAGCTGCAAGTGAAGCAAAACCTAATACTAGGAAGAATACTGTTAAAGCCCATTTAATTTTTTTAAGTGCTTTTCTAGTTGCTTTTGGATTTGCACCATCAAACCATCCCCATTTAACACATAATCTATAAAGACCGATAGTTCCATGGAACTCAACTGCTAATAATAGAAAAATGTATAAAGGCCACATCCACTCAGACCAAACTCTATCAGAACTTTCATATGGACCAATAGCATCTGAATGAGTCATAATGATATATAAGTGAACAGACCCCAAAAAGAACATTGCAAAACCTGTGAATGCTTGAATAAACCAAAGTTTTGTATCGTCATGATTCATACTTTTTGAGTGTGCTTTCATAACTTGATATTGTTTGAAGTTACCTGGTAATTTTCTCATACCAAGTGCTGCATGAACAATAAAAATTGTAAATATAACAGCTGCTGCGATAGTTACAAGAATTGGACTACCACCTTCAAAAATAAAACTTCCTTCTAGAAGTTTTGTAACTGTATACATAAAGTCATTTGATACCAAGATAGATGATACTAATAACATATGTGCCCACATAAATAAAGCTAAGAAACCACCAGTAAAACTTTGCATAAAATCAAGTTTTGCTGGAAGTCTACTTTTCCTTCCTTCAACTGTTTTCCCTAAATAACCTTCTATTAGGTCACTCATTTGCTATCCTTTCTGCGATTTAGATTTTTTTGAATAATAGCATAATAATAGCTTAATGCTACTTCAAAGTTCTTTATTTTTGAATGAAAAAAAACATGATGTAAAATATGATTGTTTGGTTTAGAAGCCCAAATAATGGGCTTCTGTGGAGGATTTTTAAGGTAGAAATACTATTGTTAGATGATAATTAATGTTACTTATTAACACAACTATTTTATAAATAATGATTGAACTGCAAGTTGTGTTAAATGAATTATTCCATCAATATTCATTATAGGAATAAAAAACACAATAGCTGAACCAATTCCACCTAAAACTGTTAATAATGCAATAAATGCAATTGCATAAGTTGAAACTCTTTTATCATTAAATCCTTCAACACTACAAGTAAGTGGTGCAGGGTAAAAATACATAACAGCAATTAATTTAAAATAGTAATATACAGATACGATAGTTGCAAAAATCGCTACTAAGGTAAGTCCCATATATCCAGCATTTATAGCTTCTGTAAATACGTAAAATTTAGCAATAAACCCTATTGTTGAAGGAATTCCAGCAAGTGAGAATAAAAATATTGTCATCATTGCCGCTAAAAATGGTCTTTCATGTGCTAAACCTTTGAAATCATCATATGTAACTCTTACATTATTCTCAGACATAATATGAGAAGCTAGTCCAAATGTTCCAAGTGCTGATAATAAATAAGCTAATAAGTAAAACATAGTTGCATATGCTGAATCAATATTTACAATTTGACCATCTTTATATGAAAGAGCAATAAATGCTAAAAGTAAATATCCTGTATGAACTATTGATGATGCTGCTAACATTCTTTTTATTATTTGTTGAGTTATTGCTAACCATGTTCCAAATACTAAAGTAACAACTATAATAACAGAAATTATACCATCCCAAAAATCAATAATTGGTGCAAAGTTAACTAATAATGCTCTTAGGAAAAACGAGAAAATTGCAATCTTAAATGTTGATGCCATATACCCTGTGATAACCATAGGTGCACCTCTATAAACATCAAGTACCCAAGATTGAAAAGGAAAGGCAGCAATTTTGAATAAAAATGTGAATAATATAAGTGTAAATCCAATATAAACTAAAATCATACTATTTGAATCAGCATTAGCTATAAACGTAGAAATTCCTGCTAAATTTGTAGTTGCAGTTGCACCAAATATTAAAACAACACCTAAAAGATAAAATGCTCCAATAAATGCCCCAAGAACTAAATATTTAAAAATAGCTTCAACTCTTTTTGAATCATTTGAGTTGTATCCCACCATAATATAAATAGAAAATGATGCAATTTCAAGTGCAATGTATGCTGTAACTAATTCATTTGCATGTGATAATACCATCATTCCAAATAATGCAAATAATAAAATCGAGAAAAACTCACCTTTAAAATAACTTCTGTGTTGGAAATAATGCTCACCAATTAATAGTGTTAAAAGTGTTCCAAAAATCAATAAAAAGCTAAAGAAATTTGAAAAAGTATCAAAAGTCATAACATTATTGAAAAAATGTTCAAAAGGTTGAGCTGAATATGAAGTATTTATATTCGCTAATGTAAAACCTAATGCAATTAATAAAAATATTGAAGAAACAACAATAAAATCTTTAACAATAAATCTACTTGACATACTCATAAACAGAAGTACAAGTGCTCCAATTAAAATAGTTAAAACTGGAATTAGATGTAAAAATTGACTCATTTTGAAGCTCCAATTTGTAAAATATCATTTAGATAATGAGTAACTGTTGGCTCAAACTTATTCATAAATATTTCAGGATAAAATCCCATAACAAATACTAAAAGAATCCAAGGAGTTAAACCAACTATCTCTTTTATTTTTAAATCTCTCATTCTTAATTCTTTTGCACCTTCTGGTCTATCTTGTAAAATTGCTCTTTGAAACATCCACAACATATAAGCAGCACCAATAATTACAGTTAAGGCAGCAATATATCCTAAAGCATGATTGAATTCATAAATACCAAATATAATTAAAAGTTCAGATACGAATCCATTTGTTCCAGGAAGTCCAACGTTTGCAAATAACATAACAGCAAAAACAAAAGTAAAAATAGGAGCTTTTTTAGCAATTCCACCTAAATCTTTTATTGTTTTAAATCCTGTTTGTTCTTGCATTAAACCAACTAGTAAAAATAATGCTCCTGTTGCAATTGCGTGAGCTATTATTAAATATAATGCTCCATTTATTCCATAGGCACTAAGTGAAAAAATACCAGCTGCAATGAAACTTAAGTGTGATGCTGATGAGTATGCGAACATTCTTTTAATATCATCTTGCATAAGTGCAGCTATTCCAAAATAAATTAAACCAAATAATCCAACAGCTACAAGCCAAGTTGAGTATTCAACATAAATATCTGGAAAAATAGGAATCATAAATCTTACGATTGCATAAACTCCAAGTTTTGCCATAATAGAAGAAAGTAAAAAAACAGCACCAGTTGGAGCGTTTGAATATGTTTCCATAATCCATGTATGAAGTGGAAAAATAGGAATCTTAATTGCAAATGCAGCTAAAAATGCTAAAAATAACCAAACTTTTACATCATAAGGTATTGTTGTAATTTGCATTAACTTATCATAAGCAAATGACCAAACACCAAATTCATTATGATAAGCAACACCTAAATAAAGAATTGCAACAAACATTAAAAGTGAACCTAGCATTGTGTAAACAGTTACTTTTATTGTTGTAAATACTTTATCTCCAAAACCATATTGTCCTATTAATAAAAATACAGGTAAAAGCATAACTTCCCAAAAGAAGTAAAATAAAATTACATCTAAAGATAGTAAAGTTCCCGTAACTCCAGTTTGAACCAAAAGCATATTTATCCAATATCCTTTTGTTTTTCCTTCCCATAATAATAAATAAGAAGTTGGAATTAAAATAGCAATTAATAATAAAATTGTTAAAGAAAAACCATCAAGCCCTAAGTAGTAATTAATTCCATAAGTTTCAATCCAAGGAACGTTTGTAACAAACTGCATTCCAGCACTTGGAGAAAATTCTATGTAGATTTTCAAAACTAAAGCTAGAATAACAGTAGTAGTTAAAAAAGCGATATTTCTAATTGTATTTACATCTTTTGTTGTCATCATTAAAGCAAATGCAACAACAGCAGGTAAAAATATAATAAATGAAAGTATATCTGGGCTCATACTATAATCCTAGTGTAATATATAAATAGATAAATATGGCAGTCATACCAACAAGCATGAATACTGCATAAAATCTAACATTTGCATTTTGTATTAAGGCAACTCTTTTACCTATATTTACAAAACCAATTGATGAGTTCATAACAAATGCATCAATAATCTTAGCATCCACAACTTTGTCTATAAATGTAGATAGTTTTTTTGATGATTGTACAAATAAAGCATTATATATTTCATCAATATAGAATTTATTTCCAATTAATCCAGTTTCATCTTCTGGTTTACTAACATCAAAATTTGCATATTTTGCATAAGCTGCCATAATTCCAGTTGCAGCAACTATGATTGATAAAGCCATTAATACATATTCAGTTGTATGATCCATATGAATATGTTTTGAATTTAATTGTCCTAGCCAAGTATCTACAAAATGATTTCCACCAAAAATTGCAGGAAGGTTTAAAAATCCAGCACCAATTGCACCAATTGCTAAAATTAATAAAGGAATAGTAATTGTTTTTGATGTTCTTACATATTGAACATCATGTTTTGTAGGCGCTACAAAAACAATAAAATACATTCTAAACATATAAAATGCTGTTAAAAATGCAGTGAACATTGCAATTGCCCAAATTAAATATTGACCTTCTTGAAATGCAGCTGCTAAAATTGCATCTTTTGAAAAGAATCCAGAAAATGGAGGTATTCCAGAAATTGCAATAACCCCAACTAAGAAAGTAGCTCCAATTATTGGTAAACTTGCTCTATGTTGTGCAATTTTAAAGATATTTTGTTCATGGTGAATTGCCATAATTACACCACCTGCACCCATAAATAGCATTGCTTTAAAGAAAGCATGTGTAAATACGTGGAAAAGTCCAGTTGAGTAAAAACCAAGTCCAACTGCTATAAACATATAACCTAATTGACTCATAGTTGAGTAAGCAAGGATTTTTTTAATATCTGTTTGTCTTGTTGCAATAATTGCAGCAAATAAAGCTGATATAGCTCCAATATAAGCTATAAATAATCCTATTTCTTCAATTCCACTATATAAAAAGTGAAATCTTGCAACCATATAAACCCCAGCTGTTACCATTGTAGCTGCGTGAATTAATGCTGAAATTGGAGTAGGTCCCGCCATTGCATCAGGAAGCCAAACATAAAGTGGAATTTGTGCTGATTTTCCCATAGCTCCAATAAATAGTAAAATACCTGAAAGAACTAAAAGCTCATTACTTACATTTCCTAAATTTGCTTCAATACTTCCAAAAGATAAATCAACTTGACCTAAAGCAAAAAATAGTGTTACAACACCAAGTAAGAAACCAAAATCTCCAACTCTATTTACAATAAATGCTTTATTTGCAGCAAGTACATTTTGCGCATTTCCATAATAAAATTTAATTAAAAGGTATGAACAAACTCCAACACCTTCCCAACCTATAAATAAAATTATTGGATTATCAGCAAGAACTAAAATTAACATTGAAGCTAAGAATAGGTTGAAGTAAGCAAAGAATTTACCAAAACCATTATCCCCTTTCATATATCCAATTGCATAAATATGAATTAACCATCCTACAAAAGTTACAAACATTGACATAAAAATAGAAAGGTTATCTCCCAGGAAAGCCATTTCTATATTTAATTTATCTACATTTAACCATGTGAAAAGATGTTGTTTAAAGATAATTTTTTCATCATTCATTCTTAAAAATAAAGAAAGAGTAATTAAAAATGAAATTAAAGGAGTAATTGTTCCAATTAAAGAGAAATAAATATCAGATACTTTGCTCTTTTTTATATGGTAAAAATATAATAAACCACTTAATATTGAACCTAAAAGTGGAGCTAATACAATCCAAACTAATAAAGATGTATTCATGATTTTTCCCCTTGCGAAAGAGTAGTAAAGATATCTGTATCAAGTGATTTTCTTGATCTGTATAATAAAATTATAACTGATAAGAAAATAGCAGCTTCAGCAGCAGCAATAGATATAACCATAATAGTAATAACCTGAGAGTCCATATTAAAATGGTATCTTGCAAATGTTACTAAAAACAGATTTATACCATTTAGCATTAATTCAATTGACATATAAATAACAAAGATATTTCTTCTTGCAATTACACCAATTACACCAATTGAAAATAGCATCATTGAAACAAAGGCATAAGATGTTAATGAAATCATAATTGCTCTCCTTGCTTATTTAGTTTAGACTTTCTTTTTTTAGCAAGAACAACAGATCCTACAAGTGCAATTAAAAGTAAAATAGAGATTAATTCAAATGCAATAATCCAGTTATTATAAAGTTCAAGTCCTATTGGTTTGATTTGTCCAAAATCACTTGATGAAATTGTTAAATCTTTTTCTGGTAATTTTGATACAGCTTTTAAAATCAATACATTTAAAGGTATCATTATTGCAGCACCAAGAGCAATTAATTTAAACTTATTAGGTTCTTTTGGTAAATCTTCTTCTTTAATATTTAAGAACATTAAAATAAATAAAATTAAAGTCATAATAGCACCTGCGTAAACTATTATTTGAACCATAAATAAAAACGTTGCATTTAAAAGTGCGAACATTCCAGCAACACTTAGCATTGTAATTAAAATACCAAGAGCACTATACATAGGATGTGAATAAGTAATCATAGCAATAGCTCCACTAATTGCTAAAAATGCTAATGCAATAAAAAGTAAATCAGCCATCAATTAAATCCTTTGATCTTTCGTTTGCCATTAAAGCTTTTTTATCTAAGACAAAATCTTCTCTTTTACTTGAAGTAAATGAAAAAATTCCTGTATCCATTCTAATCGCATCACAAGGACAAGCTTCCACACAATAACCACAAAATACACATTCGAGTAAGTCTATTTTAAACTCTTTTGGTCTTTTCTCATCAACACCATCAAATCTTTCTTCAGCTTCAATAAAAATACAATCAGCAGGACATGCCGTAGCACACATAAAACAAGCAACACATTTTTCTGTGTTATCTTCATGTTTTGTAAGTCTGTGAACACCTCTGTATCTTTCATTTAGATCATCTGGTTGAACTTCTGGATATTGCATAGTTTTTAGGTTATCTATATCTTTGAAGTTTTTAAAGAAGTGTTTAAATGTTGTTTTCATTCCTCCTGCAATTGCAGGAAGATACAATTTATCTTTTAATGAATTACCGTATCTTGGTACTACTTTTATTCCCATGTTAATTATTCCCCACTACTATAACAACTGCTGTTACTACGATATTTAAAAGTGCTAATGGAATTAGAACTTTCCAACCTAACATTTGTAATTGGTCATATCTGAATCTTAAAACAGTCCATCTAATCCAAATAAATACAAAAGCCATCATAAAGAATTTTACTAAAAACGTTCCTATTTGAATTACTGCTGTTATAATATTAACACCATTTGTTCCTAATCCTGTTACTAAAAATAAAGCTAAAATAGCCATAATAACTAAGCTTAAAGACCAAAATACAAATGTTAATATTTTTGTCTCTTTTTCTCTTGAACCTTCGCCATTCATAGATTTATTATTCTTTTTCATCCATTTAGTAATAAAATATACTTTTACTGGAAGAATTATAATTAAAGCCATAATTACATAAGTAATATTACTTTGAATAGCTTGTGTATCTAACCAAGGAATTTGATAACCACCAAAAAATAGTGTTACAATAATTGCACTTGATGCACTCATTGCCGCATATTCACCAACTTGAAATAGTCCAAATTTCATTGCACTATATTCAGTATGATAACCTGCAACTATTTCAGATTCACCCTCTGCTAAGTCAAATGGAGCTCTATTTGTTTCAGCAAATGCACAAACGATAAATATAATTGCAGCAAGTGGTTGAATAAATATTCCCCACATAGGAATCACACCAAGATAAGTTCCAGCTTGTGCATTTACCATATCTGTTAAGTGAATTGAACCATATGATAAAAGCATAGAAATAATTGCTAATCCCATCGCTGCTTCATAAGAGATAACTTGAGCTGATGCTCTAATTGAACCTAAAAGTCCATATTTACTTCCAGATGAATAACCACCTAAAATAATTCCATAAACAGATAATCCAGCAAATGCTAAAAACCACATGATTCCAAGCTCACTTGGAAGTGCTTGCATAATACTTTTATTTCCATCTATTACTAAAACATCTGCAAAAGGAATAACACCAAAAGTTAAAAAAGAACAGAAAAATACAATAACAGGAGCAATTGTAAAGAAGAATTTGTATTTAACGTGAGAAGGAGTAAAGTCCTCTTTAAATACAAGTTTTAGCATATCTGCAAAACTTTGTATTAATCCACCTAATCTAAATATCCCAATATTACATCTATTTGGTCCACTTCTATCTTGAATAAATCCAGCTACTCTTCTTTCCCACCAAACAAAAACAGGAGTCATACCAACTGCTAGAATTACAGCAAGTAAGATATTTACTATTATAATTATAATTGATGCAATACTCATAGAGTTCCTTTTTCTATCATTGATTTAAGATGTTCTATTATTGTAGTGATAGTTTGCATTGGGTTGTTTTTATTCATTTTTGAAATAACTTTTTGCTTAATTCCATTTGTATTTATGTAAGTTCCTGATTTTTCATAAAAAGAAGCTACTGGAATTGCGATATTTGAATATTTAATCGTTTCGTTTAAATGACTAAATAAAGAGATAACTTTTTTATTTTCTAAAAGTTTTTCATTATTATCAAAGAAATTATTTTCAACAATGATTACTAAACTTGCAGCGTTTAATTTTTCTTCAAAATGCTCTTTTGTTTCATTTATTTCTAATTCTTTAAAAGCAGCTCTATTTGCTGTTCTATCAGCTTTTTTCAAATAATCATCGGCAAAGTTTTCATCATAAGTATTTGGTGAATATCCTGATGTATTTGCATTTAATTTTGATGCCAAATTTTTTACATTTTGCATCTCTTCAATTGAAAGATTTGCACTTAATACAAATAATATATTTTTATTTGTTGAAAGTTCTTTAAACATATTTGTGATTGTGTTATCAACATTTGTTTCGATTTTATTTAATAAAGGATTTTCAAATCTATTAGTAGCTTCATGTGCATAAGATAATCTTCCCTCATCACACATGAAATAACCATTAACACTTTTATTTACTTTTGGTCTAAATCTAAAAATTTGGTCATCTTTATATTTTTCTTTTCTATGATCAACATAAATATTACATCCTTTTGAACAACCATTACAAATAGCATCAAAAGTTTCTAAAAACCAAACTCTTTGTTTAAATCTAAAATCTTTATTAGTTAAAGCTCCAACAGGACAAATATCAATAACATTCATTGCATATGGATTATCTAAAGGTCGACCTGGGAAAGTTCCAATAACTGAATGATCGGCTCTATTTATAACACCAAGTTCATTTGTTTTTGTTATTTGTGAGCAAAATCTAACACATCTAGTACAAAGTACACATCTTTCTTCATCAAGCATTACATTAGAGCCTAAATCAACTCTTTTTCTTGCAGTATTTTTAGCTTCAAGATTTATTCTTGATTCATAAAATCCTGATTCCATATAATAATCTTGAAGTTTACATTCACCAGCTTGATCACAAGTAGGACAGTCAATAGGATGATTAATAAGCTCAAGTTCTAAAATATCTCTTCTAACTTTTTCGATATTTTCGCCTTGTGTTCTTACAATCATTCCATCTTTAACAGGAGTATCACAAGCTATTTGAGGTCTTTTTTGACCTTCAATTTCTACCATACACATACGGCAGTTTCCATCTTTTCCAAGGGCTTGATGATAACAAAAATGAGGAATATGAATATTTTCATCCAATAATTTATCAATCAACAAGCTACCTTTAGTAGCTTGCATTTGTGCTCCATTGATTGTAATATTTACAATTTCACTCATATATCATCCCCTTGATTAAGTTTTATTTTTCTTAGTTACCAGTATATAATTGTCTAGGTCTAGCAATTTTATGTTTTGGATCTTGTTTTAATTCAGACCATTGTGCTAACCATCCTGGAGTTCTACCAATAACAAAGATTGGAGTAAACATTTCTACTGGAATTTTAAGTGCTGTTAAAATTACACCTGAATAGAAGTCAATATTTGGGTATAAACCTCTTTCTTTGAAGTAATCATCATTTAAAGCAGCTTGTTCAACAGCGTGTGCAATATCAAGTAATTTAGAATCAAGATTTAATTCTTCTCTTAATTTAACTTGTAAAGCTTTTAATGTTTCAGCTCTTGGATCTCTGTTTTTATAAACTCTATGTCCGAACCCCATAAGTCTAAATGGATCATTTTTATCTTTTGCTTTTGCAATATAAGTAGGAACATTTTTAACATCACCAATTAATTTTAATTGATCCATTACTTTTTCATTTGCTCCACCGTGTGCGCTTCCCCATAAAGCAGAAATTCCAGATGCAATTGCAACATAAGGGTGAGCTTCTGTAGAACCTACGTTTCTTACTGTTGTTGTAGAAGCATTTTGTTCATGGTCTGCATGTAAAGTGAAAATTGCGTCAAGTGCATCAATTTCAACTTGTTTAATTTCATCATTCATTCCATTACCAAGATATTTCATTTTTCCACCTGGATAAGCTCTTAACATATATAAGAAGTTTTCTGTGAAATATCTATTTACGTCTGGATAAATAAGTGGAGTTCCAATAGAATTTCTATAAGCCATTGCAGCGATTACTGGCATTTTAGCTAAAATTCTTCTTCTCATCATTTTAAATGCATCTTCATCTTCTAAATGTAAATGATCTTTATAAAATGCAGCAAGAGCCATTGTTGCAGCTCCCATAGTTGCCATTGGGTGAGCACCATCTGGTAGGGCATCAAATAATCTAATAATTCCTTCATTTAAAAAAGATCTATGTCTTATTTCAATATCAAAGTTTTTAGAAGCTTGTTCAGTTGGAAGTTTTCCTCTCATTAATAAATAAGAAACATCTAAGAAAGAGTGTTTACCAGCAAGATCCGTAATATCATAACCTCTATATCTTAACTCTGAGTTTTCACCATCAATAAATGTGATTTTTGATTCACAAGATGCAGTTGAAGTGTAACCAGGGTCATAAGTAAACATTCCAGAGTCTTTATAAAACGTAGAAATATCTACAACGCTAGGTCCTCTTGTTCCATCCATAATATTGTATTCGTATTGTTTTCCATTTCTGTTGTCAGTCAGTGTCATTGTATTTTTAGCCATAATTTCTCCTGTTTATTAAAGTTTAATTTTTATTTTTTAAAATGTGTTTTAAATTCATGCGGGAATTTTCTTACAATACTTTCAATAATATCTTTTACTGCTGGTGCAAATACACAAATAGTTTTACCATTCATAGTATTACATACATCAAGTATTGTATTTAAATCTTCCTGTGAACCATTTCCATGTAAGATTTTTTCCAAAATCTTATCAATCCAGCCAGTCCCCTCTCTACAAGGTGTGCATTGACCACAAGATTCATGGTGATAAAATTCAATCAAATTTTTAGCTACATCAACCATCGATGTATCTTCATCAATAACAATCATCCCTCCTGTTCCTAAAGTTGAACCAATATCCCACATAGATTCATAATCCAATACAGCATTTTGTACTTCATCAGCTGTTAAGATTGGACAAGATGAACCTCCAGGAATAATTGCTTTTAATTTTTTTCCTTCAATCATTCCACCACCAAGAATATTTAAGAAATCAATCATCTTATTTCCATAAGCCATTTCATAAACACCTGGAGTTTTTACAGCTCCTGAAATTGCAAAAAGCATAGTTCCTGGAGATTTTGCTGTTCCATATTTTGTATAAGCACCAGCTCCATTTTCTACAATATTTGGAACAGATGCAATTGTTTCTACATTGTTTACAGTTGCAGGGTTATCAAAGAACCATTCACACTCTTTTCCAGCAGGTTTAAGTCTTGGATGCCCTCGTTTTCCTTCTAAAGATTCAATTAATGCAGATTTCTCTCCACAAATATAAGCTCCACCACCTCTGTGAATTGTAATATCAACTTTAAAATCATACTTATTCATGATTTTATCACCAATAATTGAAGCTTCGTAGGCTTCTTTTATCGCTTCATTTAATCTATCAATAAAAAATTTATATTCACCTCTTATATAAATATAAGCATGATGTGCATTTATTGCATAACAAGTACAAATAATTCCCTCGATTAATAAATGTGGATCGTATTGGAAAATCTGTCTATCTTTAAAAGTTCCTGGTTCTGATTCATCACCATTTACTATTAAATATGCAGGTCTTGGATCATTTTTAGGCATTAATTCCCATTTTGGACCACAAGCAGCTCCACCACCACCTTTTCCTCTAAGACCTGATTTAGTAACTTCAGCAGTTACATCATCTGGAGCCATTGAAAAAAGTTTATCAATACTTGAGTATCTTCCATTGGCAAGAGCAACATCAAGTTTATGTGAATTTGGAATGTCAAAATTTTTACTTACAATTCTAGTTATCATTTTTTGCACTCCCAAATTATCTTATCAAGACTCTCTTTTGTTAATTTCCCATGATAAACATTATTTAAAGCAATCATTGGAGCATCTCCACAAGCACCTTGGCACTCAACTTCACTAAAAGTAAACATACCATCAGCACTTGTTTGACCTGGTTCTAAACCTAAAGTATCTTTGATATGTTTTTTTAACTCTTTACTTCCATTAAGCATACAAGATAAAGTTTTACATAATTCAATATGATATTTCCCTATTGGTTTAAGATTAAACATTGTATAAAAAGTTGCTACTTCATATACTTGAATTGGAGTTTTCCCAATTCTATCTGCCACATAAACCATAGCTTCTGGACTAACCCATCCAATTTGTTCTTGAACTAGCCATAAAGCTGGTAACATAACGGAATCAATAATTGGATATCTGCTTACATATTCTTGAAATTTAATTTCATTTTCAGGTGTAAATTTAAAATTACTCATTATCTATCAAACTCCCCTGCAATAAAATTCATACTAGCCATTGTTACAACAGCATCTGCTAACATTCCACCTTCAACTAATTTTGCAAAAGATGATAATGCATAAAAACATGGAGGTCTACATTTAACTTTATAAGGACGACCGCTTCCATCACTTACTATGAAAAATCCTAACTCACCATTTGCAGCTTCCGTTGATGAATAATATTCACCTTTTGGAACTTTTATACCTTCAAATGTAAGCTTAAATTGATTCATTAAACCTTCAATATTTCCATAAACATCTTTTTTGTTAGGAAGTAAAATTCCAGGGGCAATAACATTTATTGGACCATCTGGAAGTTCTTTCATTGCTTGTTTTATAATTTTAATTGATTGTCTCATCTCTTCGAATCTACACATCATTCTGTCATAAATATCTCCATGAGAGCCTACAACAACGTCAAATTCAAAGTTTTCATAACCATAATAAGGCTTGTCTTTTCTTAAGTCGTGAGCAATTCCAGTTGATCTTAAATTTGGTCCAGATATTCCATATTTAAGTGCAAAATCAGGTTTTATAACTCCAACATCTTGTGTTCTATCATGGAAGATTCTATTGTGTGCAATTAAAGATAAAGCATCATCAATAGCAATTTGTGTATCTTTTAAAACATCATCTAAATCTGCAGCAAAACCATCATATAAATCAAATTCTAAACCACCAATTCTAGTATATGTGTTTGTTAATCTTGCCCCTGTTAATTTTGATAATAAATCATAAGCTTTATCTCTTGGAGCAAATAAATACCAGAAGTTTGTAAGTCCACCTAAATCTACCATATTTGCAGCATTGCAAACTAAGTGATCGATGATTCTACTTAATTCACCTATAATAATTCTTATCATTTTAGCTCGAGCTGTAATATCAATATTTAACATCTCTTCAACAGCTTTTGAATAACCAATATTATTTAAAATAGCACTACAATAATTTAGTCTATCAGTGTAAGGAATAACTTGTGAATAGGTATGATTTTCACAAGATTTTTCAAAACCTCTATGTAAATAACCAATTTCAGTTACGCAAGCTGTGATTGTTTCACCTTCCATTGCAACAAAATTTCTAATTGTTCCATGAGATGCTGGATGTGAAGGACCTACGTTTAAAAGCATTAAATCATGGATATCTTCAGGTGTATAACCTTTTGAAGTTAATAATGGATTCATTTCATCCATTAAATCTTCAGTTTCAGTACAAATTTGACCTTTAGTAATCTCGTAATCTTTTCTTAAAGGATAACCAACAAATTGATGATGATTTAAAAGTCTTTTTAAATTTGGATGACCTTTGAAGTTAATTCCATATTGGTCATAAGCTTCTCTTTCACCCCAATTTGCAGAACTGAATAAATCTGAAATTGAATCAACTGTTAAAGTATTGTCATCAATAAATGCTTTTACAGAAATTTGATTTTTAAATGTTTTATCTCTTAAAATATAAACAACAGCAAATCTAGATGGAGTAATATCTGGAAATTTTAAATAATCAATTATTGTAACATCAAGAAGTACATAATAGTTATCTTGATTTTTTAGCTTTGAAAGAGTAGATTTAATATCATTTGAGTCAATTAGCATATCACACTTAAGCATCTAAAATTCCTTTATAATCTTTGACTCTATCTTTAATGATTGATTCAGTATTTGCTTTTTCTTGAATTCTCATAATAGCATCAAGAACAGCTTCCGGACGAGGTGGGCAACCTGCTATATACTCATCAACTGGAATTATTTGATCAATTCCTTGTAAAGTTGTATAGTTATCATAAAAACCACCAGAACAAGCACATGCACCCATAGATATAACCCATTTAGGTTCACACATTTGCTCATAAATTTTTTGTAAAATCGGTGCTTGTTTATATGAGATAGTTCCTGCAACAATTAATAAATCAGCTTGTCTTGGAGAAAATCTTACAACTTCTGCCCCAAATCTTGATAGGTCATATTTTGCACCAGCAACACTCATAAACTCAATTCCACAACAAGCTGTTCCAAAAACCATTGGCCATAAAGAGTATGATCTTCCCCAGTTTACGGCGTGATCAAGTCTAGTTGTAACAATAGAATCTCCAAATTTTGATTCAACGCCTAATCCCATGATAGTGCCTTTTTCTTGTAGATATAAATAAGTCCAACAAATAATAATCCCATAAAGATAAACATTTTAAGAAGCCCATAATAGCTTAGTTCTAAAATATTTACAGCCCAAGGAAACATAAAAATAATTTCCACATCAAATAGTAAAAATGAAATTGCAACTAAATAAAACTTAATTGAAAATCTAATATTTGTGCTACCAACGGGATTTGAAACACCACTTTCATAAACAGTATTTTTTATTTTTGAATTATTATTGTTTGGTCCTACAAATCTTGATAAGACAAAAACAGCCACAAGAATAAAACCGATGGTGACAAAAATAACAGAGGCTAGAATTAATTCAGTTGACATTTTTCTTCCCTATTTATTAATATAATTAACGATTGTACACTATTTTGTTACACATATAAAAGTTTTTCAGTTAATTGCAATTGATAATCCCAATAGTGAGAAAAAAGGTAATACTTTACTACGTTTGTGCTATTTAAAAGTCGCTAATAACTGATTTAATGCTATTTCTAGGGCTTTTTGACTTAATGCTGTGTTTAGCCTAAAGTAGCCATTTGCCTTGTTACTAAATGATACACCATCATTTAGAGCTATTTTTGCCTTTGTTAATAGAAGTTTTTTTATCTCTTCATGGGATAGTTTCATCTTTGAGAAGTCTAACCACAATAAATAAGTTGCTTCTGGTATAAAAAAATCTATTTTTAATTGATTTTTTTCAAAATAATTTTTCGTAAAAAGAATATTTTGCATGATATAATCTTTTAATTCTTTAACAAATATTTCTCCATTTTCATAAGCTGCTCTTGTTGATATATAACCAAAAAAGTTTATTGAATGAATCTCTCTTTTAATAGATACTTTTTTGAATTTTTCTAATAAATCACTATTTTTACTAATCCCATAAGCGCAGTTTAGACCTGCAATGTTAAATGTTTTTCCAGCACTATTTAAAGTGATAGTTTGATTTGCTATTTTATTTGAAATTGATGCAAGTGGAATAAACTTTTTAAATGTAAGGTCACTATGAATCTCATCTGAAACTATTACAATATTATGTTTAATACAAATGTCTGCAAGTCTTTCAAGTTCTTCCTTACTCCAAACTCTACCAACTGGATTATGTGGAGAGCAAAGCGCTAGGATTTTTGTCTTTGGAGTTATTTTCTTTTCTAAATCATCAAAATCCATTGTGTAGTAGCCATTTGTATTTATAAGTTCATTTACTACAATTTTTCTATTATTTGCTTTTACGCAATTGAAAATAGGGGGATAAACAGGAGTTTGAACTATTACTTCATCACCTTCATCACTAAAAGCTTCGATACATGCACTATAAGCTGGAACTACACCATTTATCATGAAAATTTCATTAGGTAATATCTCCCAAGAGTGTTGATTTTTTTGCCACTTTACAATTGAATCTATTGTTTCATTACTTACGATGCTATAACCATAAAGTGAGTTTTGAGCTGCACTTATAATGGCATCATTTATAAAGCTTGGAGTTTTAAAATCCATATCCGCAACCCATAAAGGGTTTAAATCGCTATACCCAAAATATTTCTTTAAACCATCGTACTTTGTACAATCTGTATTTTTTCTATTAATCACTTCATCAAAATCGTATTCAATACTATTAAGCATATTCAAAACCTCTACTATAAACTATTTTTTATTGATAAGATGATATAAGATTTATACTAATTACCTTATTAGAGGTTTACTTGAGGAAGATATGAAAGAAGCAATTGAACTATTAAAGAAACATAATTTATTGAAAATTATTGATGATGAACTAGATATTTATTTGGAAATTCCACATATTGCATATGTTGAAGTTAAGAAAGAGGATTCAAAAGCAATTTTATTTACAAATCCAGTTGATAAAAAGAATAATAAAAAATTTGATATTCCAGTACTTATGAATGTATTTTGTAACGAAGAAGCTGTTGAACTTTTTATTGGTAATGGAGATAAAATTGGTCGAGAAATTGAATCATTACTTAAAATGAAACCACCAACAACTTTTAGTGAAAAACTTTCTACTTTTGGAAAATTATTTGCTTTAAAAAATACAATTCCTAAAAAGAACAAAGGAAAAGGTGAGTGCCAACAAGTTATAAAACTAGGAAGCGATGCAAAATTATCTGATTTACCAGTTCTTACAACATGGGATCAAGATGGTGGACCTTTTATTACAATGGGGCAGGTTTATACAACATCTTTAAATGGAGAATTAAAAAATCTAGGAATGTATAGACTTCAAGTTTATCCTGATAATACTCTAGGAATGCATTGGCAAATTCATAAAGATTCAAATCATTTTTTCCATGAGTACAAAAAAGCTGGTAAAAAAATGCCTGTAAGTATTGGAATTGGTGGCGATCCTATGTATATTTGGTGTGGACAAGCACCTTTACCTATTGGTGTTTTTGAACTTATGCTTTATGGTTTTGTAAAAAATAAAAATGCACAGCTAGTAAAATCTATTACAAATGATATTTGGGTTCCAAGGGATAATGACTTTATTATTGAAGGTTTTGTGGATCCTACAAAACTTAGAATTGAAGGACCATTTGGAGATCATACGGGATATTATACCCTTGATGAAGAGTATCCATTTATGGAAGTAACTGCAATTACATCAAAGGCAAAACCTACATTTTTAGCAACAGTTGTTGGAAAACCACCACTTGAAGATAAATATATGGGACATGCAACAGAGCGAATATTTTTACCATTACTAAAAACAACGGCGCCTGATTTAATTGATTATTATATGCCTGAAAATGGGGTTTATCATAATCTTATTTTAGCAAAAATAAAAACATTTTATCCAGGTCATGCAAGTCAAATGATGCACGCGTTTTGGGGTGTAGGACAAATGAGTTTTGTAAAACATGCAATCTTTGTAAACGATGATGCTCCCGCACTTACAGATCATGATGGAATTATAAAATATATTCTAAATAGAATTGATATTGATGATATGCTTGTTTCAAAAGGTGTAATTGATGCCCTTGATCATACAAGTCCAAAATTTGCAGTTGGTGGAAAACTAGGACTTGATTGTACGGGTGATGAAATAGCAGAACTTGGTATTACGATTTTAGAAGATGAAGATTTATTAAAAAGAATGCAAAATATTACAAATGATGTGAAAAATTTAAAACAATATTTCACAGATACAAAAAATCCAATTACTGTAATAAGTGTAGATAAAACTAGAAATCAAAAGTTTTTATTTGAAGATTTAAAACCACTATTTGGATATATTAAAATTTTAATCATTGTTGATAATGCAAAAAATGATGTAAATAATCCATATATGCTTGTTTGGAGAGTTGCAAATAATATCGATTCAAATAGGGATTTATATATAGATGATAATACAATTTGCTTAGATGCAACAAATAAAAACTCATTTGACAACTTCAAAAGAAGATGGCCTGATGATGTTGATTGTACTAAAGAAGTTTTAGATTCTTTAAGACAGAGAAAAATATTAGACGTAAGTGATGAATTTATTAATAAATTCTATTTGTAATTTAAACTAAAACAATAAAGAAAGAAGAAAATATTTTCTTCTTTTTTCTTCTTTACTAAATTACCGGTCGATTTAATCTCATAAAATACAAAGATGGTAAAGCAAGACCAAAACTGATGGCTCCTAAAATTGATACAGCCTTTAAAGAATCTCCAATAAACAACTCAATTAATTCAGGTGTAACGCCATGTGAATTCATATTAACCAAAGAAATCATTGCAGCAAAGGCATAAGTTCCAGGAATCATAGGAATAATAGAAGCAACAGTATAAACAGGTCTTGGAACTAGATATTTTCTTGACCAACCAAGTGCTATTATTCCAATTATTGTAGAAGCTATAAAAGTAGATATTTCTATTCCTAAGCCAAAATCTAAAAGGGATGCTCTTATCATATAAGTAATAAATCCACCAATAGCACAAAATTTTAAACTATTTTTTGGAACATTAAAAACCATTGCAAATCCAGTTGATGCGATACTTGCAAAAATAGATTGTAAAATAATATCAAGCATTTACCAACCTTTTATATCTAAAATAGCTAAGGCTAAAATGATTCCAATTGATGTGGCAATTGTAAGAAGTATTCCTTCAAGCCATCGTCCCCAACCCATACTTAAATAACCTTTTAATGAATCCAAAAATGAGTTAATAAAAGCAAATCCAGGTGCTAAAAGTAAAACACTTGAAGCCAGAGCTATATTTGGAGTTGAGCTTATATTATTTATTTGTGAAATACTTGCTATTAAAGTAGCTACAAGTGCTGTTATTCCAAATGTAATTATCATTACAAATCTTCTTTTTGATAATTCTTGTCGCACAAACATAGCAGTTCCAGAAGCAAGAAAGGTGATAAAAAAAGCAGGCCAATCGCTACCTTGTAAATATGAAAAAGAAGCGCAGGCGATTCCTACCATAAAAATAACTAACCATCTATTATAGTAGTTTGGTTGAATATCTTTTAAAGCTTTTACTAAATAAGTTACATCAAATCTTTGTTTTTCCATGTGAATTACAATTTTTTGAATATCACAAACTATTGACATATTTATGGGTTTATGATGAACTCTTCTTGTTGTTGTAACACATTGATTATCATAAAGTGTAGTTAGAACTATGGCTGAGGGAATTAAAGATATTTCTACTGAATCAATACCTAAAGCTTTTCCAAGTCTTTGGGCTGTTTGTTCTATTAAAATACTTTCTGCTCCAAATTCTGACATCAAAACGGCAGCTTTTATAATGGTTCTTGTAATAAGGGATTGTTTTTGGTAATTTAAATCTTTCATTGTTATGATTATATCAAAGAGATGTGTTAAATTTATGATAAATTTTTTAAAAAGTCTTTATTAGTTATAATAAAACTTATTAAAGGAATAAATTGAAAGAACTAACAACATACTATACAAAAAAAAATATACTTTTTAAAGAGATAAAACAGATATTCCCAAAAGAACTAGAATCAAGAAAAAAAATAGATATTTATGCAGCTACTTCAATTGATTCAAAATTTTATGCCATCTTTATACTAGATTCAAAAAGTAGATTTATACGAAAAAGTGCAAATGATTTAATGGAACTTTGTGAAAAACTAGCAATATTTTTAGACCATAATTTCAAGAAAAAAGAGTTATTAATAAGTAGTCCCCTTTGTTCAAAAGCAAAAGAGTATTTAAAACAAAATGATTGGAGTGTGAGAGTTGATTTTATGTGATATTGGAAATACTACTTTTCATTTTTTAATTAAAGGAAAACATAAAAAATATTTTATGGATGAAAAAATTCCTTTTTTTGATGAAGAAATTTATTTTACATCTGTAAATGAAAAAGCAACAAGTAAACTTCTTAAAAAGAATCCAAAAGCAAAAAATATAAAAGATATTTTAAACTTTGAAACTTCATACAAAGGTTTAGGAATAGATAGAGCCATTGCTTGCAGTTTTGCACAAAATGCTGTAATAGTAGATGCTGGAAGTGCAATAACAGTTGATATTATGCAAGAAGGTATTCATATGGGTGGATTTATTTTATTGGGTCTTGGAAGTTTTATGAAAAGTTATCCAAAAATATCCAAAAAACTAAAATTTGAGTTTGAAAAAAATATAAATTTAGATAAAATACCGCTAGAAACGAAAGATGCTATACAATATGCTATATTAAAATCCATCATTTTACCAATAAAAGAAGTAAGTTTAAATAAGAATATTATATTTACAGGTGGAGATGGAAAGTTATTAAGCAAATATTTTGAAAATAGCACATATAAAAAAGATTTAATATTCGAGAACATGAAAAGGATTATTGATGCTAACAATTGCATTGCCTAAAGGAAGAATCGCAGAGGAAACTTTGGATAAATTTGAAAAAGCTTTTGGTGAAAAGTTTATTTTTGAAGATAGAAAATTAATACTTGAAAAAGCTGGATTTAGATTTCTAAATGTTAGAAATCAAGATGTACCAACTTATGTAATGCATGGTGCTGCTGATTTAGGTGTTGTTGGTTTGGATGTTCTTGAAGAAAAAGAGTACGACTTAATCAAACTTCTTGATTTAAAACTTGGTCGTTGTAAAGTTGCTTTTGGATTAAGAGCAGGAGAACAACTAAATTTTAATAAAAGTAAAATTACGATTGCCACAAAACATGAAGTAATAGCAAAAAAATATTTTGAACAAAAAGCCATGGCTGTTGAGATTATCAAACTTTATGGTTCTATTGAATTAGCGCCACTTGTTGGGCTTTGTGATTGTATTGTTGATATTGTTGAAACAGGTGAAACAATGAAGCAAAATGGATTAGAAATTGGTCCCACAATTATGGAAAGTAGCGCCCACTTAATCGCTAATAAAAATTCATTTTATGCAAAAAAAGATTTAATCTTAAGCTTAAAAGAAAGAATTGAAGTACATTTATAATGGGTTTAGATTTATATGCAAAAATTGAACCTTATTTAGAATTTGAAGAAGAAATTTATACTTTACACAAAGAATTTTTAAGATTTATCATGGTTAATGATCTTGATAATATTATTGATATTGGATGTGGTCAAGGTTACTTCTTAGAAAATTTAATGGTAAATAAGAAAAAAGCTTTTGGAATTGATTTAAGCGTTGAGCAAATCAAAGCTTGCCATGAAAGAAATCTAGATGCGCAAGTTATGGCACTTGAAAATGTAACAAAAAAGTTTGATTGTGCAACTGCTATATTTGATGTTTTAAATTATATCCCTAGAAAAGAATTAAAAGCATTTATAACACAGACAAATATTGTCTTAAATCAAGGAGCTTACTTTATATTTGATGTAAACTCTTATTTTGGATTCGATGAGGTTGCTCAAGGAACTATAACTATTGATAATGATGATATGTTTATAGCAATTGATGCAAATTTTGAAGATGACAAATTACAAACAGATATTACTTTATTTACAAAAGAAGAAAATGGTTTATTTTCAAAAGAGAGTGATACAATAATTCAAGAGTACCATTCAAAAGAGTATTTAACAAAACTTCTAAAAGAGTGTGGTTTTGAGATACAAGAAATAAGAGATTTTTTTCTTCATACCGATGAGATTGCTGATAAATTAATATTTATTTGTAAAAAAATAGCCTAACACGAAAACTTTTGTGTTAGAGTAATAACACTAAAATACAAAGGTTAACCCATGACTTACCCACAATTTTTTAATAATATCCCAACAATAAAATTACAAGATGATTTAGCTTCACTATTAGGTGCTTTTGAAGATGGATTAATAGAATATTCATATTTAGATAGCGTAAAAAGTGCAGGGCATTCTTGTCCTACTGTTTTAGGAGCTTATCTTATGACTTTAGAAGGTTTAAAAGCATTATATGAAAATGAAATTCCAAGTAGAGGAAATATTTTAATTGAATTCAAAGAGAGCCAAACAACAGGCGTTGCAGGAGTAATAGGAAGTGTAATGACAAATATTACAGGTTCAACTACAACTAACGGTTTTAAAGGACTTGCAGGAAAATATGATAGAAATCATTTAATGAATTTTGAAAAAGATATAAATGGTGCAAGTGTTAGATTTACAAGATTAGATACTCAAAAAAGCGTAGATGTTTTCTATGATGCAAGTAGTGTTTTACCACAGCCTACTATGAGTATGTTAATGGAAAAATGTGTTAGAGGAACTGCAAGTGCTGATGAGAAAAAAGAGTTTGGCAAAGTTTGGCAAAAAAGAGTTGAAGATATTTCTAATAATATTGAAAAAGTAATTAAAGTAGTAAAAACTAACTAAAATAAAGAGATAAATTAGACTAGAAGAATAAAATCTTTTAGTCTAATAAAAAATAAAACCTAATTTAAACCAACAGCATCTCTAATAATTTCCATTTTAGCAGCCGCAATTTTTCTAGCTTTTGAAGCACCAAATGCTAAAATCTCTTTTACTTCTTTTGGATTATTTAAAAAATGTTCTCTTTTTTGTGCAAAGGGTTCAAAATGTCCATTTATTTTATCTAATAAAGTCATTTTAAAATGTCCATAACCCTCACCTGGAGTTGCGTATCTTTTTCTTAAATCTGCTAATTCGTTTTCACTCATAAATAGTTTACATAAAGTATAAATATTACAATTTTCCCACTCTTTTGGTTCGTCCAACTCTCTTGAATCAGTTACTATTCCCATAACTTGTTTTTTGATAGTTTTAGGTGTTCCAAACATATCAATAGTATTTCCATAAGATTTAGACATTTTAGCTCCATCAGTTCCTGGAACTGTTGCCACATCTTCATCTACTTTTGACTCAGGAAGAACCAATAAATCTCCATATATGTGATTAAAGCTTGTTGCAATATCTCTTGTCATTTCCACATGTTGAATTTGGTCTTTTCCCACAGGTACAATATTTGAATCAAAAAGTAAAATATCAGCAGCCATTAAAACTGGATATGAGAATAATCCATGACTTGCTTGAAAACCTTTTGCTGTTTTATCTTTATATGAGTGGGCTCTTTCTAATAATCCCATAGAAGTATGATTTGATAAAAGCCAATAAAGTTCTAAAACTTCTTTTACATCATGTTGAACCCAAAATGTTGATTTTTCAGGATCCATTCCTAAAGCTAAGAAATTTACAGCAGCTTCAAAAATATTTTTTTCTAAAAATTCTTTATCTTTTACAGATGTTAGTGCATGATAAGAAGCTATAAATGCAAATAGTTCTCCATCATTTTGAGATTCAACCATTTTTTTAATCATTCCAAAATAGTTTCCTATGTGAATTGTTCCTGATGGTTGAATACCTGATAAAATTCTCAAAAGTTAGTCCTTATATTTTTTTATTTTATTATATCAAAAGTAGCTAAAATTATTTAGCCGTAAGTTTAGAATTGATTTTAGTAATAATCAATTCTAAATGCATAATCAAATCATAATACTCTCCCATATATGATAATGGCACTTTTGTTTCTGCTTTTATTTCATGTTTAAGTTTTGAAATTTCTTTTAAATAATTTTGTAAATCTTCGTTTTTTGCATCTTCACTAAGTAAATCAATCTTTTGTATTTGTTTATACCATTTATAAATTTTTGATCTAATGCTCCATCTGTAAAGTGGAAAGAATCCTTTTGATAAAGGAAGCATTAAAGTAATAAGAGGAATTAATAATATTTTTAATCTATCAATATTTGAGGCAATCCAATACGGGAATAATTTTTCAAGCCAAGTATCACCATAGGTAAAATATCTTTGGGCATTTTCATTTATTTCAGCTGAGATATTATTGATATTTGGAAATTGATTATCTGCTTCAAATAAGGCTTTTTTATTATGTAAAGGTTTTATTTCTTTTAAAATAAGTCTTATTAATTCATCAGAAAAATCATCTCTTACAATCAAATTTGCACTTGTCATTAATAAATTTATATCTTCATAGGGAAGATTTTTATACAAATCAATTGTTCCTTCATAAAGTGTATTTGATTCTAAAAAAGTATATTTTCTACTATATGCCTTTGCTCTTTTAAAATTAAAAAGAGTTATATTTGGATTTTCAAGTAACTCTTTTACAATTTGTGAATCAGCAGAACTAATCATAAACATAGCATCGATTTCACCTTTTAATAATAAATCTTTTGCCTCTTTATTTGAGCTAGTAGAAATTTGAGTATTAGTATTATCTAAGCCATTATCCTTTAATAATTTTAAAGCTAAATCTTTTGTTCCGCTACCTTCATTTCCTATTGATATTTTTTTTGAAATTAACTGGATAATATAATTTATTTTATAGTCCTCATTTTTGTAAAATATCCATAAAGGTTCATAATAAACAGAAGCAATTGCTTGAAGATTGTTTTCATTTTTTACTATTTCTATGCCATTTTGAACAAAAGCAATATCAACTTTTTTTTCATTTAAAAGCTCTATATTTTCTAAAGAACCATTTGAAGTTACGATATTTACTTTTACTTTTTGTTTTTCTAATAGTTCTTTATATTGTAATGCTGTTTTATAATATTCTCCATCAATTGAACCCGTAGCTATTGTTATCTCTTTTTTAACACTTGGTTGAATAAACTTTGAAGTAAAATAAAAAGATGCAATAATTAATAATAAAATAGGAATTGATATTGTAAAAAACTTATTTGTCATGGAATCTCTTTAATAATTAAAATTTTTATATAGTTTTACTTTATTAAAATATACATTAGGTCTAAATTAAATAGGATAAAGAAAATCCTAATTTGATTATGATACAATTCCAAAAATTTTTAAAAGGAGATAATATGGCATCTGTAATAGTAGAAAGAGCCTGTGGATGTTTTAGAAATTCAGATTTTCAACAAGAAACAAATTTTGATACAATTGATGAAGCGTTAGAGCAAGCAAATGAAATGTGTACAATTATGAATGAAGATTTTTGTCATAAACATAGATTTAAATCAGAATATGTTGATGGAAATGTGATGATTAAAATGGAAATGAACGGATAATTTCCAAATACTAACAAAGCTCTTTATAGATTTCTTTTGGATATAATTCAAAAAAATTATATAAAGAGCCACTATGATAGATATAAAATTACTACAAAAAGACTTTGATTATGTTGCAAATGCCTTAGAAAAAAAAGGTGTTGATAACGAACTACTAAACAACTTAAAAATCCTTGCAAGCAATACAAAACAAAAAAGACAAGAGATGGAAGATGTTACTGCTGAGCAAAACTTACTTTCAAAAGAGTTTGGAAGATATAAAAAAGAAAACTTAGATATTACAGCACTTCAAGAAAATATAAATAATTTAAAAACAAAAAAACAAGAATTAGAAGAAAATGTTAGAGTTTTAGAAGAAGAATTAACAGCTATTATTTTAGGTCTTCCAAACTTACCTGATGAAAGTGTTCCATTGGGAGCTGATGAAAATGAAAATATCATTTTAGAAGTTGTTGGAACAAAGCCTGAATTTACTTTTACACCAAAAGAACATTGGGATTTACCAAATAACTGGATTGATTTTGAAAGAGGTGTTAAATTAGCAAAATCAAGATTTGCAGCTTTAAAAGGTGATGGCGCAAGACTTGAACGAGCACTGATTAACTATATGCTTGACTTTAATAGAGAACGAGGGTTTAATGAGTGGTATGTTCCATTTATGGCAAACTCAAATACTTTAATGGGAACAGGTCAACTTCCAAAGTTTGCTGAAGATTTATTTAAAATTGAAGGTGAAGATTTATATTTAATTCCAACTGCTGAAGTATCTTTAACAAATTTATTTAATGATGAAATTTTAGAAGAAAGTGAACTTCCTATGTTACTTACTTCTTATACTCCTTGTTTTAGAAAAGAAGCTGGAAGTGCTGGACGAGATACAAGAGGACTTATTAGACAACATCAATTTGATAAAGTTGAAATGGTAGCAATCACAACTCCAGAACAATCAAGTGAGATTTTTGAGAAAATGGTAAATTGCGCAAGTGATTTATTAACTTCACTTGGACTTACTCATCAAAAAATGCAATTATGTACAGGTGATTTAGGATTTAGTGCTGCTGTTACAATAGATTTAGAAGTATGGTTACCTGGACAAAATAAATATAGAGAAATATCATCTATTTCAAATACAAGAGATTTCCAATCAAGACGTGCAAAAATCAGATATAAAGATTCAAATAAGAAAAACAATTTAACTCATACTTTAAATGGTTCAAGTTTAGCAGTTGGAAGAACTTTAGTTGCAATCATGGAAAATTATCAAAATGAAGATGGAAGTGTTAGAATTCCTGAAGTATTAAAGAAATATATGTAATTTTACATATATTTTTTAAATTTTGGCAAATAAAAAAGGGGAAGTTGGTGAGACTTCCCCTTTTTTTAATAATGTTTTTTGGATTTTATATAAAAAGATTAATATATATAAAAATAAAAATCCAGAAAACTAAAAGGATTTTACTGGTTGAAAAAAGAAGTTCCATCTTAAAAAAAATTTGTCACATTAGAGCTATAATTTTTAACTAAGGAGAGATAAGTAGATAAAACCTCTTATTTGAAAGAATTATACAGACTTGAAACTTAAAGAATGCTATTTTATTGCTACGTTTCTAAAGAATTTTAAAATTATTTAATAAAAACTTTTGAATCATATACTTTATCGTTAATTTTTACTTCAAAATAACCTTTTTGAACATTATTATGTTTAAAAGTTAATTCCTCACCTATTTTTATTTTTCTATTATTATAAATGGAAATAGAATTTTCAAAATAACCTAAAGAATCTCCTATTTTTACTTCTATTTTAGAGTTAAAATAATCTCCAAATATAACAATCTTTGAGTAGCAAATACCATTATAGTCATTTATAGTCATTTTTTTATGTTGAATATTCTCACCATTTTTATTTTCATCAAAAATAGCAATAGCATAAGAAGCTTGGATTTTAGAATCAAAGGCAAAAAGTGAAGTGCTAAAATAACAGAGTATTAAAAGTGATATTATATTTTTCATAAATAATTTTACTATGTTTATATGAAATATTATATGAATTTCTTAATTCTATTGATAATTGTCAAGGTATTAAAGATAATAAAGAGTTATTATTGTTGAAAATATAATAAGGAGAGAAAATGAGTATTCCAAAAGATGCTAAACAAATTGATGTTGAAGGTGCAACGGTTCCATTTTTTAAAGATGAAACGGCTTATTATTTTGATTCAAGCTTAACAGGTCCTCCTGAACCTATGGTTAATGCAATGTTAGGATTACAACTAATTGATGATAATACAAAATTAGTAATGATAAATCACAAAGCACCTATGGGATTGTTTCCAAAAATCAAAGACTCTTTTGATTATAATATTGTTGAGTTAGCTAATGATACAGTAGCTGTAACTTTTATAAGAAAAACTAATACAAGTGTAGATTTGAAAAATGTAGATACATCTTGTGGTGGAACTGGGTGTTCCCACTAAGTTATGAATATTTCACAACAATTTGCCCCACCATTTAAACTTGTATCATCTTTTTTTATAAGTGCATTACTTATATTTTTAGTAAGTATTGCTTTATTATTTAATTTTGATATAAATTTATTACATTCTCAAAGTACTATGGTTTTATCTTGGGTGCATTTGTATTTATTAGGTTTTATAATGATGAGTATTTTTGCTTCAATGGCACAGCTTTTACCCGTTGTGCTTGAAGTTGAACACTTTTCCATAGATTTGTATTATGTTGTTAATCCTTTGCTTGTAATTGGAACTATATTGATATTTTTAGGATTTTATAAATATCCTATGATTTTATCTTATGGTGGAATAATTGTATTTATTTCATTTTTTATATTTTTATTTGAAAGTTTTTTAACTATCAAAAAAGTAGAAAAATTAAATTTTTTATCAAGTACAGTACTAGTAGCTAATATATTTTTATTTTTTGGTTTAGTTGTGGCAATTATTTTATCATTTGTATATTCAGGAGCTCTTGATTTTGATATAAAAGCTTTGATGCTTTCACATATATATTTGGTTTTTGTGGGATATTTAGGAATTACTATTATTTCTATGAGTTATATTTTGATTCCTATGTTTTGGTTATCTCACTCTTTTAATAATATATATTTAAAAATTGCATTTTATAATATAAGTATTGGTGTGGTTCTTGTTGTTTTTAGTCAAATAATTGCAGTTTCATTTTTAGAATATTTTGCTTATTTAGAAGTTTTAATAGGATTTACGTTTTATATTTATCAATTATATTTGATTTTTAAAACAAAAGTTAGAAAACAAAAAGATATTTATTATATTTATATTGTATTTTCTGTTACAAATCTTATTTTAGCGATCATGCTAACTTGTTTTTATTTTATTAATAAAAATGATTATTTATTAAGTGTTGCAGGATTTGTATTTTTGATTGGTTTTTTAAGCCCTATTATTACAGCACATTTATATAAAATAGTTCCATTTTTAGTATGGTTTCATAGATTTGCAAGTTTAGTTGGAAAACAAAAAGTTCCAATGTTAGCTGATATGGTTCCTATTAAAAGTTCTAATTTTGGTTTTGGATTTTATTTAATAGGTTTTATAACAGCATTAATAGCTTTTAGTTTTAGTAGTGATATTTTATTTAAAGCAAGCGTTAGTTTTTTATTTATAGGAACAATTTTTATTGTAAAAGATGTTTTTTATATCATAAATTTTAAAGGATAATTTTATGTACACAAAAGAAGAAATTTTTAAAGCAGTATCAACTGTAAATGATCCCGAAGTAGGTTTTAATCTAGTAGAAATGGGTCTTATTTATGATGCTGTTTGTGATGAGAAGATGAATGTAATAGTTACTATGACACTTAGTACAAAAGCTTGTCCTCTTCATCAAATGATTATACAATGGGTTGAAGAAGCAGTTTTAAGAGAGCTGGAAAAAGTTGAACATGTGGAAATTGATTTAGTTTGGGAACCAGCTTGGAATATTTCAATGGCAAGTGATGAAGTAAAACAAAAACTTTCATAGTTTTTGTTTTACTCTTTTTTAAATAAATTTTTTAGCTATAAATTACTTTTCTTGTAAGTTCATTTGCATCTTTTTTCATTTTGTCATAAAGAAGTTGATGATTTATTTTCTCTTCAAAAGAAATTGGAGTTCTAATTGATTTATAACCAATTAATTCTCCATCTTTATAAACAGTAGAAATTTCAGCATAAACCCAATAAAAACCTTCATCTTTTCGTAAGTTTTTTACAACTCCAGACCAATTTTCTCTTGATTTTAATTTTTTCCATAAATCTTCAAAAACAGACTTTGGCATATCCGGATGTCTTACGATATTATGAGATTTTCCTATTAACTCTTCTACTTCATAACCTGAGATTTGTGCAAAAGTATCATTAGCATGAGTAATGATTCCTTTTAAATCTGTTCTTGAAACTATTAACTCACCTTTTGGAACAATAGTTTCACATAAAAAGTTTCCAGATAAGAATTCCATTTTATTTTCCTGTTTTATCAAATGTCTTAGCAAAACCTTCAAGGTCTTTTTTCTTTAAATCGCCATTATAAACAATATCATGAGCTTGAACATCTTTTTCATTTAGCATTTTTGGAACAGCATCAGAGTTTTCAAGAACTTCTAAGTGTGCACTTAATTCTTCTTCACTATAAGCCATTTGCATATCAGCACTAATTACATGGGGAATTGCTTCAATTACTTTTAGTTTTCGAAGTTCTTCTTGAACTCCTTCACCTTCAATAGTAATAATGATTCTACCAATTTCATCATGCATATGATAATCACAAACATCACAATTTTTTAAAGACTCAACAACTTCATCCAGAAACTTTGGCACTGTTTGTACAACTATACTTGAAATATTCATTTTACAATCCTTTTAATTTAATCAATTTTATAATAATTTATCTCTTTGTCATCACTTGCTACAAAAAGTTCATTTTCATTTAAAAATAAAATATTTGATAAAGTGGCTTTATTTAGAAATAATTTATACAAGTTCTCTTTTGTTTTTGTATTAAATATTGTTACATTATTTTCTTCATCACTTGCAACTGCTGCAAGGTTTGTGTTTGGACTTAATGCAACACTATAAATCAAAAATGAAAATTCTTTATAATAAGCGCTATTTGTATCTATATTATAAACAGCAGCACGTCTATCTTGACCTGCTGTTAAAATAAGATTACCTTTTATATCGGCTTGAAAAACATTATCAAGATTTTGATTTTTAAAGGTTTTTAAAACTTCAAAACTTTTTGAATCAAGCATTGTTATTACACCACTTTCATCACTTACTATAAATTTACTCTTATCTTTTGTTAATTTAAAATTTGAAAATTTTGATTGAGAGATTTGAATCTCTTTTAAAATCTTTTTATTTTGAATATCATAAAGATAAATTTGGTTTGAAAGTAGGGCGTAAATAATATGATTTTCATCTAAAAATTTAGCACGTCCTATGAACATTCTTTGTGAATCATCAATAATATTTTGCATTTGACCATTTTTATAGATACCTAAATTTCTTCCACCTTGTTCACCTTGAGAAAGAATTAAAACAGAATCATTAAGCACATCAACACTATATATTTTTGAATCAATTGAATCTCCTATAAAATCTTTTATTTTAGGAAGTTTTATTGAATCTATTTTTTCATCGGTACTTATGTCAAAAATATCAATAGTTGAGGCTGTTGTTGCTACAAAAAGTTTGTTCTCTACTAAAACTAAATCACTTACTCCACCACTTGCTATTAATGATTTACTAGGATTTAAATCTTTTGCATTTATAGTTAAAACAAATAGATTAAAATAAAAAGCAATAAGAAAAAGCTTTTTTAATAAGTTCATCTTCCCTCCAATTTTAAGAAATAATTTTTATAGCATTTGTTGGACAAACTTTTATACAAAATCCACAAGAAGTGCATTTGTCATTTATGCTTGGTCTAAACATCGCTAAAAAATCTATTGCATCATCAAGACATGGATCTTTACATGAAAAACACATTGTTTGATTCCATGATAAACAAGATAATACATCTATTTCTATCTTAGCATCTATATTCTTTTTATACTCTAATTTTAAAACTTCATTTGGGCAAGCAATTGCACAAAGATCACAATAGGTACAGCCATTTGATGAAAAATCAAGTTTAGGGGTAAAATCTTCTTGAATAAATATAATATTTTCTTCGCAAGCCGTACTACAAAAACCTTCACAGTCTATACAGTTTGTAAAAAAAATAGATTCATCTTGAAAGTATGGAGGTCTTAAAATTTTCTCTTGCTTCTCTTTTTTTGAAAAAGATGAAGAAAGAGAACTAAAAAGTTCTCTTCTTTTCATTATTTTTTCTTTAAAGTATCTAAATCGTCAGTTAAAACTTCATCCCAAGTTGAGTGAGCTTTTCCATCTTTTCTTGTAAAGTTAGCTTCAAAAGTATTTTCAACAGCTAAAGCTCCTGTACTTTGTGGAGCATGACAAGCACTACAGTTATATCTTGCATTTGACATTGTATCAATTGGTTTGATTGAAGTTTCATTCTTCATATTATCAACACCTTTTACAAAATTACCACCATCTTGAATTATATTTTTTGGTCTAAAATCAATATAGTGTGATTTTGGAATTGGAGTTGCTCCCATAGATTCAGCAACTGCTGGTTCATGACAACCAATACATGCATTATTTGAAGGTGTAATTTCTAATAAACCATCAACATCATGGGGAATCATAGGAGGTGCATTTTGATATGCTCTTTCTATTTTATATCCACTCATTGGAGCTGATGTTCCGTATTTTGTCTCATCTGGCGCAGCTTTTTCTTCTGACAATAAGTCAACTTTTCTTAAACCAAGTGAATCTTCATCTATCGTTTTTGGTGCACTTGCAGCAAACAAAATTGTTGCAGTTAATGTTGCTATTAAAGTTAATTTACCTAACTTCATTGTAATCTCCCTTTTTTAAATTTTTTATTGAAAAATTAAGTGCATCATCGTCACATACTTCTACGCATCTTCCACAATTTGTACATTCCCCACTTAATACAGGGATTGAAGTTTTTGTAACCATGTGTAAAACTTGGTTCTCAGGACAAACTTCTTTACATTTCATACAAGCCGTACAATTAGGAGCATTATGATGAACTCTTATTAAACTAAATCTTCCTATTAGTGAATAAAATCCACCAAGAGGACATATATGACCACACCAACCATTTTTTAAAACAAACAAGTCAAAAAGAAAAATAATTAAAATCGTAGCCCAACCAAATCCTAATCCAAAGATTATTCCTCTATGAACCATTGACACAGGTGAAATCAATTCAAATGCTGCAACGCCCATAAAAAACGAGATAATAAAGCTAATTGCAATTACCCAATATCTTATATTTCTTGATGCTGGTTGTTTCTTTTGGATTTGATTAAAACCAAATCTTCTTCTTAAATAATTCGCCAAATCTGTAATCATATTTACAGGACAAATCCAAGAACAAAAAGATCTTCCACCAACAATCATATAAAAAATCGTAATAATAAATGCTCCAAGAAGTAAATCAAATGAAATTATTGCACCTGCAAAAACCATTTGAGCCACAGCATAAGGATCACTTAAAGGAACAATACCTGATATTAATGAAGAACTTAAATTTCCCATTAAGATATTTATTCCAAAAACATTTGCAATAATGTATAAAACCATAACAGAGATTTGAGTTATTCTTCTAGCAATTAAGAATCTATATTTTTTATAAATATTCTTTATCATTTTAATAAATCCTCCATATCACTGCTACTATTTAAAGATTTTACTGCACTATCTTTACTAATATGAGTTTTAGTTGTTTCACTTTTTGCGTTTTCTAATCTTTGTTCATCTTTCTTGTCCCAGCCTTTGATGTAATAATCACCAGCTTTTCCAAGTGCAACTTTTCTTGGTAATACAAAAATAGCTGCTTTTTCAGTAACACAAGCTTTTTCGCATAAACCACATCCAGTACAAACATCAGGATAAACAACAGGTTTTAAAAATGCGTGTTTTCCAGTTCTTTCATTTTTTGTATATTCAATGGCAATTGCCTCACCTAAAAGTGGACAAGCTCTATAACAAGCATCACATTGAATTCCCCAAAAAGCAATACAAGAACTATCATCAATAACAGCCACGCCCATTTGTGCCATGTTTATATCTAATTTCTTTTCTTCATTTTGTACAGATTTTATATCAAGTGCTTTTGTTGGACAAACAGGAACACATGGAATATCTACACACATATAACAAGGAATATCTCTTGGCTCAAAAAATGGCGTTCCAAGTGGTTTATTATCACCTGGTTTTGCTAGTTTTAAAGTATCAAAAGGACAGGCTTCAACGCACATACCACATTTGATACAATTTGCTAAAAATGCTTCCTCTTCTAATGCACCAGGTGGACGCAATATTAATGAAGTAGCTTTTACTTCATCAACATACGCGCTCCATGTTAAACCTCCCAAAATTGCAAGACCCGTAGCTCTAGCAACTGTTAGAAAGAATCTTCTTCGTTCATTCATTGGTTGGTTAACTGGTGTTTTCATCTTCTTTTCTTCTCTTTCAAAAGGATCACTATTGCTCAAAACAATAAACCCTTTTTATTATGCTTGGTAAATTTTAACAGCACATTTTTTAAAGTCTGTTTGTCCTGATTGTGGACAAGTTGCATCTAAACAAACTTTATTGATAAATACTTTTTCATCAAACCAAGGTACAAATACTAAACCACGTGATGGTCTATTTCTTCCTCTTGTTTCAACTCTAGCTTTTACTTTTCCTCGTCTAGATTCAACCCAACATAAAGCACCTTGTTTAACACCATATTTAACAGCGTCTTCAGGATGCATATAACATAGTGCTTCTGGAACTGCTCTATAAAGTTCTGGAACTCTCATAGTCATTGTTCCTGAATGCCAGTGCTCTAGTACTCTTCCTGTACATAACCAAACTGGATATTCTTCAGTTGGAATTTCCGGTGGATCCATGTAAGGTCGTGCAAATATTTTTGCTTTGTTTTTTAAAGATTTTTTAACTTCATCTTTAATTCCAAGTAAATCACCTTGTGCTAGTTCTTTTGCAATAGTTCCGTAGAATGCAAAGTCACCCGTTGGATTTGCTTTTTTAGCATATGGGTCATATTTAGTATTAAATCTCCATTGAGTTTCTTTACCATCAACAACTGGCCATTTTAATCCTCTTACTTTATGGTAAGTATCAAAGTCAGCTAAATCGTGTCCATGTCCTCTTCCAAATCCAGCATATTCTTCAAATAAATATTTTTGAATAAAGAATCCGTAACCATTAAATACTTTTCCATCAGAACCAAGAACTTTTCTTGAATCTCCTGAACCATCTGTATTATCATAACCAGTTTGAACAGGGTCTTTTGGATCTATTTTATAAGATTTTGCTTTTTCATTTGCAAATAAAATCTCATACATAGTTGTATCTTCATTATATCCCATAGCTTTTGCTGCTGCAATAACATCTGGAAGTTTTACTTCACCTTTTGTACTTAAAAGTGATTGCTCACCCCATAAATCTTTTACTGTAAATCTTTTTGATAACTCAACCCATTGCCAAGTATCAGACATTGCATCACCTACTGGTAATACTTGTTGTCTCCAAAGTTGTGTTCTTCTTTCAGCATTTCCATAACCACCCCATTTTTCATAAATCATAGCAGATGGTAAGATAAGGTCTGAAACTTTTGCAGAAATTCCTGGGTATCCATCTGATGTTACGATGAAGTTATCCATTTCTCTTGCTGCTTTAATCCAATGTGTAGCACTTGCTGTATCTTGGTATGGATTACAAACGTTTACCCATGCAAATTTAATAGCGCCATCTTCGATATCTCTATGAATTCTCATAATATCTTGGTGACCTTTTGGATTAATAGTTCCTAATGGAACATTCCAAGCTTTTTCAGTAACTTCTCTATCTTTTGGATTTGCAACAAACATATCAGCTGGTAGTCTATGTGCAAATGTTCCAACTTCTCTAGCTGTTCCACAAGCACTTGGTTGACCTGTTAATGAAAACGCTCCAGAACCTGGTTTTGCTTGTTTATTTAATAAAAAGTGAACGTTGTATGATAAAGTATTTACCCAAGTTCCACGTGTATGTTGATTCATTCCCATTGTCCAGAAAGATACAACTTTTCTATTTTTTTCAATATATAAATCAGCTAAAGCTTTTAACTTTTTCTTGAATTCTTCGATATCTTCATCAGGATTTCCTTTTGAAATTTTCGCAACATAATCAAGTGTATAAGGATCTAATGATTTTTTATAATCTTCAAATGAAATCTCCCAGTGCGCAAGACCTGTATTTTTATTAACCATTTTATCGCCAGCTTTATATCCATAAGGAGCTAGTGCTGGAGCTTCTGTTTCAGAAACAATTTTTTCCATTTCTTTAGAAATAGTTTCCATTTCTTTTGCAGTATATTTTCCATCAACGATAGATTTATCAGTTGATTTTCTCATACCATAACCGATATTTACAGGACTTGCTGCAAATACAATGTTTTCTTTTACGAAATCCCAGTCAATTGCTTCTGGATGATTGTAAACGATTTCTCTTGCAATATAATTCCATAATGCAAGGTCAGTATTTGGAGTAAAGATGATTTCAATATCAGCTAAATCTGATGTTCTATGTCTATATGTTGAAATATTTACAACTTTTACTTTATCAGGAGCAGATAGTTTTCTATCAGTTACCCTTGACCATAAAATTGGGTGCATTTCAGCCATATTTGAACCCCAAGATACGATAGTATCAGTAAGTTCGATATCATCATAACAACCACTTGGCTCATCAATACCAAAAGTTTGATAAAATCCAGTTACAGCAGATGCCATACAATGTCTTGCATTTGGATCAAAAGCGTTTGATCTAAATCCAGCTTTCATCATTTTTTGAGCTGCGTATCCTTCCATAATTGTATATTGACCAGATGCAAATATACCAATACCTTCAGGACCTTTTTCTTTTAATGCAGATTTGATATGTACTTCCATCTCATCAAAAGCTCTTTTCCAAGAAACAGGTGCAAAATCACCTTTCTTGTCAAATTCACCTTTTGCATTCATTCTTAATAATGGTTGCTTTAATCTATCAGCACCATACATGATTTTTGCGTTAAAGTAACCCTTAATACAGTTAAGACCTCTATTAACAGGAGCTGCTGGATCTCCTTTTACTGCAACAATCTTACCTTCTTTAGTAGCAAGCATGATTCCACAACCAGTTCCACAGAAACGACAAGCTGCCTTGTCCCATCTCCAACCACCCTCAGCAACATCTGCTTGTGCTTTTAAATCAGCTGGTACTGTCATACCAATTGCTGCTGCTGCACTTGCTGCTGCTGAACTTTTTAAGAAGTCTCTTCTTGAAAGTGACATATCTTTCTCCTTTTACGAATATTTAAAGAAGTATAGCCAAGTATTACATATAATCAGATTGACTCAAATCAAGTTTCTTAAGCTTTAATTAAGATACAATCTATCCTACATAACGCTTTTAAAGGATAAAAAATGGGATTTCATAGTTATATAAGAGCAGTTGGCACTGGTCCTAAATCAAATAGAGAATTAACAAAAAATGAAACAATTGATGCGATAGAATCAATCTTAAATCAAAGTGTTCATAGTGAACAAATTGCAGCTTTTTTATTAGGTTGGCGTGTTAGACTTGAAACTGTTGAAGAGTTAAAAACAACTCTTGAAGTTTGTAATAAATATATAAAAAGAGTGAAAATACCAAACTCAATAGAACTAGGTTATCCCTTTGATGGAAAAGCCGATAATCCATATTTATTACCATTGATTCCTAAATATTTAAAAAAGTTCGATTTAAATCTTGTGGTAAGTGGTGATGAAATCCAACCTGCAAAAAAAGGTTTAACAATAAAACAACTTTATGAAAACATAGAATTTGATGATAATATTTTTTATTTTGATAGGGCTGATTATTTTAAAGAATTAAGTGATTTAACTAAAATAAGAAATATATTAGGACTAAGAACTGCATTTAACACAGTTGAAAAACTACTAAATCCAGGAACTTCTGATTATGCTGTAAATGCAGCTTTTCATAAACCTTATGTTGCAAAATATAATCAAATATTTGGTAACAACTATAAAAACCTAATTATAGTAAAAGGAAATGAAGGAACACCCGAAATCTTCTCAAAATGTAAATATTGGCAAACAATAGATGGAAAAATTACAGAGTATATAATAGACCCTGAATATTTTGGAATAAATTACAAAAAATCAACAGATATAATCCCACCTGAAGAGTCATTAAATATGACAAGAAATCCAAGTGATGAACTAGAAAAATTAGCAAAACTAAACGCAGCAATGTTTCTTGTAGCTGCCCAAAAAGCCGATGATATAAAGATAGCTTTTGAAATGATTGAATAACGATTTTTATTATACTTTGGATATTATTAACACAAATAAATATCCAAGGTAATCATTTTGTCTATGTTTCAAAGTTCTGTATTAAAAAGTTTTTC
>JAGOIF010000110.1:3703-6108 GCA_017995775.1 Aliarcobacter sp. | reverse complement strand
GTCTTGGAGCTGATATGGCATTGCCCTCTTCTATTCAATCAGATGTTGCTCAAGAAAGTGTAAAAAGAAATAATGACATATCTGGAATTTTATTTGGATTTTGGGCAATGATTACAAAATTTTCTTTAGCACTAGCAGTTGCTATTTCATTTATTACTTTAGAATTTACTTCATTTGATACAACAAATATAAATGAAAACTCAATAATTGCTCTTATTGTTTTATACTCTATTTTACCTATTGTTTTTAAAGTATCTTCAATAATCTTACTTATTAAATATAAACTTACATAAACTTCCTACAAAACAATATTATATTTTCATAAAATATGACTAATTTTAAAGGAGTATTTCATGAAGTATATATTTATAATATTATTGCCCTCTTTTCTTTTTGCAAATACTCCTTTAGAAAATCAAGATTTTGATATAAAAAAATTCTCAGGTCTATGGTACGAAATTGCACGTGTTGAAAACTCTTTTCAAACATCATGTGTGGCTTCTAGTGTAGAGTATATTTTGCAAAATGATGATTCTTATGATGTTTATAATAGATGTTTTGAAAAAGAGTTAGATGGAAAACTTATACAATACAATGGAATCGCAATAAAGATTGAAGAGAATAATACTTCAAAACTAAAAATGAGATATTTTCTTTTTTTCACACAAGAATACAATATTATTTATATCAACGATTATAAAACAGCTGTGGTTTCAAACGATGATTTCTCAAATGTTTGGATTATGAGCAGAACTCCATCAATAAATGAAAATGAATTACAATTAATACTAAAAAAACTAAAAACTAAAATGAATACATCAGATTTATTATTTACAAAACTTCACTCAAAAGGAAAATACAAATGAAAATAGCAGTAATTGGAGCAGGAATAAGCGGACTTGGAAGTGCGTATATTTTAAGTTCTAAATATCAAGTTGACCTATATGAAAAAGATAGTCGTTTAGGTGGACATGCAAGAACTACAAAAATTCAAGATGAAGGTAAGATTTTTGGAGTTGATACTGGATTTTTAGTATTTAATGAACCTACTTATCCTTTATTAACAAAGTTATTTAAAAAACTAAATGTGAAAATTGAAAAATCTGATATGAGTTTTGCTTTTTGGAATAAAGATAAAAATATTGCTTACAATGGTTCATCTATAAAAGGAATGTTTGCACAAAAAAGAAACTTATTTTCACCAACACACTATAAAATGATAAAAGATATTCTAACTTTTAATGAAGATGCCACAAGAGATTTAAAACAATGTAGCAATAATCTTGATAAAACTTTGGGTGAATATATAAGTAAGTACTCACAAGCATTTAAAGATAGATATATCCTTCCAATGGGAGCTGCTATTTGGTCAACTCCAAGTGAAGAGATGAGTGAATTTCCTGCACGAACTTTTCTTACATTTTTTAAAAACCATGGATTACTTGGTGTGGATTCACATCATCAGTGGCTAACTGTTAGTAATGGAAGTATAAATTATGTGGAAAAAATAAAAGAAAAAATATCTGGAAAAATATTTTTAAATTCAGATGTTGTAAAAATAAGAAGAGAAGAATATGGAGTTTATTTAATCCATAAAGATAAAACTGAAACATTTTATGACAAAGTTGTACTTGCTATGCATGCACCTGAAGCTTTGGAAATATTAGATGATGATGCAACACAAAAAGAGCTTGAAATATTAAGTGCTTTTAAATACAAAGAAAATAGCGCTGTTTTACATAATGATAATAATATTTTATATCCAAGTAAAAAAATGTATGCAGCATGGAATTATACTAGTACTGCCAGTGCTAAAAATAGTGTTACTTTAACTTATTGGATAAATACTTTACAAAATCTAAAAACAAAAAAAGATTATTTTGTATCTTTAAATGAAACACAAAATATAAATAATGTAATTGAAAAAATTTCTTATGAACATCCACAGTTTAATGCAAAAGCAATTGAAATGCAAAAAAGAAAAAATGAAATAAGTGGACAAAATAACACATATTATGCAGGTGCATACTGGAGATATGGATTTCATGAAGATGGATTATTAAGTGCAAATGAAGTAGGAAAACTTCTAGGATGCGAGCTATGAGTGATCAATCAAATCATAGATTTTATGAAGGAGCAATTTATCATAAAAGGGTTCATCCAAAGACTCATGAGTTTAAATATAAGTTTTATTTACTAGATATTGATGTTGCAGATTCTAGTAGTTTTGAAAAACTAAAGAATAGTTTTTTTTCTATAAACAGACTAAATTTTTTAAGTTTTAAAACAAAAGATCACTTTGGAACATCTGATAATTTTTTAGAAAATATTGATGAGTTATTAGAAAAATTTAATCTTGAAAAATCATCAAAACTAAGATTTATTACACTTCCAAGGGTTTTAAA
>JAGOIF010000110.1:0-3603 GCA_017995775.1 Aliarcobacter sp. | reverse complement strand
CATACTTTACGAAAAAACTCAAAAACAAATGCTAGAAAAAATATTTCTGCACATTATGATTTATCAAATGATTTTTATAAGCTTATGCTTGATGATACGATGATGTATTCAAGTGCAGTATTTTCCCATAAAGATGAAGATTTATATGAAGCACAAAAAAACAAGCTTGAAAAACTATCAAGTAAATTAAATCTAAAAGAAAACTCAAAAGTTCTAGAAATTGGTTCTGGTTGGGGTGCGATGGCTATGCACTTAGTAAAAGATAAAGCTTGTGATGTTACAACGGTTACATTAAGTAATGAGCAAAAAAAGCTTTGTGAAGATAGATTTAAAGAAAACAATGTGGAAGAGAAAATTGATATTTTACTAAAAGATTATAGAGATTTAAATGGGAGCTTTGATGCAATTATTGCAGTTGAGATGTTTGAAGCTGTAGGACGTGAGTATTTTCATATCTTCTTTAAAAAGTGTCAAGAATTACTAAAACCAAATGGTGTTTTAGTTTTACAAGTAATCACAATGCCAGATCAAAGATATAAAGATTATGCAAAAGGAACGGACTTTATTCAAAAGTATGTTTTTCCAGGTGGGCATCTTCCAAGTATTTCAAAAATTCTTGAAACTACGTCTAAGCACACAAGACTAAATCTAAATCATCTTGAAGAGTTTACAGAGGATTATGCAAAAACACTTAATATTTGGCATGAAAATTTTGAGCAAAAACTTGAAGATGTTAGAAAATTAGGATTTGATGAGTACTTTATAAGAATGTGGAAAATGTATTTAAATTACTGTGAAGCTGCGTTTTTAACAAGAAATATCAATCTTCATCAACTTGTATTTACAAGGGATCAAAACGTAGATTTAAATAAAGGATTAATCGCATGAAAAATTTAATACTTATTTTTTTAACAACAATATTATTAACAGGATGTTCAAGTATGAAAATAGAAGATTTTAATAACACAAAACCAGAGTTTATACCACAAGAGTATTTTAATGGAAAACTAAGAGCTTATGGTTTAGTAAAAGATAGAAGCGGAAATATCACAAGAACTTTTAAAGGTGAAATGATTGGATCATGGGATGCAAATGGTGTAGGAAAACTTCAAGAGTTTTTTGTATATAACAATGGTGAGAAATTAGAAAGAACATGGATTTTAAAACCAACAAGTGATAAAAAATTTGTTGCAACTGCTGATGATATTGTTGGACCCTCAGCTATGATTGCAAATGGAAACACAGTAATGTTAGATTATGTGATGAGAATTCCATATAATGATTCAACTATTGATATAAGTGTAAAAGATTGGTTACACTTAGTTGAAGATGGTGTTATAATAAACCACTCTAAAATGAAAAAATTTGGTTTCGTTGTGGGTGAGCTTGTTATTACAATTATTAAGGATTAAAAAATGCCGTGCAAATGCAAAGATATATTTTATATAAGTGAACAAAAAAGTAAAATTCATTTTATAACTCAAGTAAATGAACTTGTAATTAAATCTTCAAATCTATTAAAAAATCTTGGATTTGAAATTACAAAGATTCCTGGAATCGTTACGATTGATGTGGAAAATCCAAAATCTTTTTTTGAAGAGAATTTTGATTTTTTAAATACAAGTTATCATGATTTAGAAAAAGATGAAATTAAAGTATTTATAGAAAATAAAGATAATGAACTTTCACTAGGAACCATATTTTTTGCAAAATCTCTAAATAGATATTTGCACTTTATAGAAGATAGAAATTTCTTTGATATTTTAGAAAACAACAGTTTAACGGCACATTTCCAACCAATTATTGATATGAAAACAAATAAAATATTTGCCTATGAAGCACTTACAAGAGGTGTTTTACCAAATGGAGATTTGATGTATCCAGATATTTTATTTAAAAAATCGCAGAGAAATGACACAAACTTCGTACTTGATAGAATGTGTAGAGAAACAGCTTTAAAAACTACAGCTGTTAAGAAAATAGATGCAAAAGTATTTATAAACTTTATTCCAACATCTATTTATGATCCAGAGTTTTGTCTAGCTTCTACTGTAAAGTGGGCAAAACAGCTTGAATTTGATCCCAAAAATATAGTTTTTGAAGTGGTTGAAACTCAAAATGTAAAAGATAAAGAGCATTTAAAAACTATTTTAAATTATTATAGAAAAGAAGGTTTTTTAATAGCACTTGATGATGTTGGTGAGGGATATTCATCTTTAAATATGATTATTGATATTAAGCCTGATATTATAAAAGTAGATAGAAATATTATTGAAAATATAGATACAGACACTATGAAACAGTCTATTTATAAAGCTCTTAGAACTATTTGTATTGATAATGGTATAAAAATATTAGCAGAAGGAGTAGAAACTCCCTATGAACTTGAAATGGTAAAAGAAATTGGTGTAGATTATGCGCAAGGTTACTATTTCGCAAGACCTAGTGCTGAGATAATAAGAGTTATATAAAAACGTGACAATTTTGTCGCGTTTTTATGTTTATAAATTTTATAAAAGTTCAGCTCTAAGTTGTTCTGCTGATTTAATAGATAAAAGTCCAGGTGCGATATCAAGGGCACTTTTTGCTCCAAAATCACCTTTTTGGCTTAGTCTATATGTAGCTCTTGCATATGCTACTAAAACACTTGCTGTAAATTCTGGGTTACTATCAAGTGTTAAAGAGTATTCAATTACTTGTTTATTTTCATCACTTGAATTTCCACTTCTAATTACAAATCCACCATGTGGCATTTTATTATGGTTTTTATCAAGCTCTTCTTGGCTTATAAAATTTACACTTGTATCATATGGTTCAAAATAATTTGGCATTGTTTTGATTTCATTTTCTACTTTTTTAGCATCTGCACCATCTTTTAAAACAACATAACACTCTCTTACGTGTTTTTCTTTAGTACTTAGTGTTGGTTGAACACCACTTCTTACTTTTTCAATTGCATCAACAGAAGGAATTGTATATTGAACACCAGCTTGTACACCCTCAACTCTTCTAATTGCATCTGAATGTCCTTGGCTTAAACCTTTTCCCCAAAATGTATAAGTCTCACCAATAGGTAAAAGAACTTCTCCATAAAGTCTATTTATAGAAAACATTCCAGGGTCCCAACCAATAGAAATTAAAGCAACTTTTTTATTTTCAAGGGAAGGTTTATCAACACTTGCAAAATATTCAGGAATTTTTGCATGGTTATCAAAACTATCTACAATATTGAAATTTTTTGAAAATTCAGGACCTTGAATAGGTAAATCATCTTTTGAACCACCACAAAGAATTAAAACATCAATTTCATCTTTGTGCTCTAAAATATTATCAATTGAAAATACTTTTGTATCTTCGAAAAAAGTATTTACACTTTTTGGATCTCTTCTTGAAAAAACTCCAACAAGTTTCATATCTGGATTTTTAGAAATAGATATCTCAACTCCTCGTCCTAGATTTCCGTAACCTGCAATTGCTATTTTGATTTGATTTTTCATATTAATACTCCGTTATAATTTATTCATTTTTGAAAGATTTATTTGACAAAAAAATTGGACAAGCATTTTACAACTTGAAATGTTTTATAGCACTTAATTAAAAAAA
>JAGOIF010000109.1 GCA_017995775.1 Aliarcobacter sp. | reverse complement strand
TTTTGCTTTTTGTGAAGAAGGAACACTTTTTGTAGTTTCTTTAGAAGTATTTTTAATTGCAAAATTATTTTCTTCTTTTGCTTTTACACTATCTTTTCCAATAAAATTTTTATCGTTAGCGTTTTTAACAATAAGATTTGCAATAATCTGCGTATTATTTGCAATTTGTTGTGTTTGAATTGCAACATTTGCATTTTGTTGTGTTTGTTGGTCTAATTGATTTATTGCACTATTAATTTGCTCAATTCCAGATAACTGCTCTTTTGATGAACTTTCTATATCTTTAATTAAATTTAAAGTTTTAGAAATATTTTCATTAAGATTGTTATATCCTAAGATCATTTTATCTGCAATATTTTTACCATCATTTGCTTTTAATTTTGCATTTTCAACTAATATTTTTATCTCTTTAGCAGCATCTGCACTTCTATTTGCAAGATTTCGCACCTCTGCTGCAACAACAGCAAATCCCCGTCCAGCTTCTCCAGCAGTTGCTGCTTCAACAGCTGCATTTAATGAAAGAATATTTGTTTGAAATGCTATTTGATCAATAATACTAATTGCTTCTGTTATTGCATTTACTTCATTATTAATATTATCCATTGAAACCGTTGTTTGAGATGCTAGTTTTTGTCCATCAACAGAAGATAGTGTTAAATCATTTGCATAATTGGACATTTCAACTATTTTTCTATTATCATTTGTGATATTTGATGTTATTTCTTCAAGTGCCGCGGCTGTTTCTTCTAATGAAGCTGCTGCTTGAGTTGATGATGTACTTAATTTTTGAACATTCGACATTAAAATATTTGAGCTATTTTGTAATGTTAATCCATTTGATTTGTTTTCTACTAACATATCATTTATCAATTTTGTAACATTATTTAAAGCAATTGGAATTTTATTGTTATCGTCTTTAATTGAATTTGTAAAATCTAATTTTGAAAAATTTTCTAAAATATCTAAAATTTTATTTGTATCTTTTCCTACAACTTCGTTTAGATGTTCAAGCATATTGTTCATATTTAGTCTTAATTTTTCTAGATTATCTGATTCAACTCTTGAGTCTAATCTTTTTGTTAAAATACCTTTATTTACCTCATCAACAACTTTTGATACTTCATGTAAAAAGGCATTATCACTTTCTAATAACAATCTTGTTTTATCAATATTTTTATTAATAAGTAGTGACATTTTTCCAAACTCATCATTCGATGAACTATCTAAAGGCTTAACCGTATTTGATTCTTTATTTAAATATGCAAAGAAAGATAATAAACCTGATTGTAGATTATCCATAGATAAAGAAATTCTTTTTGTTAAAAATGCAAAAATTACTAAGTTTAATAAAATCATTATTAAACCTAAAACAATCAAACTAATTTGCATAAAACTAATTGTTTCTTCTATTTCTAAAGATTTATTTGCATTTTCTTTAAAATGAATTCCTATCCATACATCCAACTTATCTGTTAATTTCTTAGCATAAGGATCAAGCTCTAACATAAGTTTATTGCCCTCTTCTGGACCTGATTTAACATATGTATTTGCCATTTTGAAACCAACGGTATAAAAGCCTTCAAAATCCTTTTTAAATTCTGATAATTCTTTTGCTAATTGTGTATCATTTTTATCTTTATGATTTAAAACCATTTTATCTAATAAAGAATTACCCTTATCAAAATAATCTTTAGCAATATTAAATCCATCATCAAAACCTTCATAGGCTCTTGTTGCTGATACATCTGTTAGCCATTGTTGAACTTGAATTACATCTTTTTGTAATTCTAAAAAATCAAAAACAGTTGATAAAGTATCGTGTTCCTTCTCTTTAATTTTCTTTTCAATTGAAGATAAACCTAAATTATTAACTGCAAAATTCAAAGAAGTAACTAATACAACGATGCTTCCTGATAAAATTAAAATCTTCTTTATAGAAATATTTTTAAACATTTTTTCCCTTAAAATAGAAAATTAAACAATTTGTTTAACTATTAATATTATAAGCTAATTCTTTTTAATTTAAGGTTTTTATAAAAAATGAATATATTATCTAGGATATGAACAGTTATTTATATCTATACAAGTTCCATTTATGTACTCAGGACAATCAGTTGCCAACCAAACAATAGCTTTTGCAACTTCTTCAGCACTTGCAAATCTTCCCGTTGTTACTGTTTTTTTGAATTCATTTTTTCTTTCTTCGCTATTATCTTTTTGCATATCAGTTTCAGTTGGGCTTGGAGCCACACAATTTACTGTAATTCCATAAGCACCTAACATTTTTCCATAAATTTTTGTTGCATTTATAAGTGCCGCTTTTGCCATTCCATACCAAACATCAGGATGTCCTATTTGTCCAGCTATTGATGCTGTATTTACTATTCTTCCGTATTTTCTTTTTTTCATTCCAACAGAAAATAGATTCATTAATTCAATAGGAGTATATAAATCTACATTCATAATATGATCTCGTGCTTCTTTTGGATAGTTATCATATGTATATTTTGGTTGCATATATCCAGCATTATTAATTAAAATATCAATTTCTCCAATCTCTTTTACAAGTGCTGGAAGTCCATCCACATCTGATAAATCATATTCAATAGCTGTAACATTTGCCACACCAACCAAAGGACATGTATCAAAATCTCTTGCTACCATTATTACTTCATAACCAAACTCTAACATAGCTCTTGAAACTGCTAATCCAATTCCTTTATTTCCACCTGTTACTACTACTCTTTTTGACATTTTTTCTCCTTGCTTATCTTATAAATCATTATATTGATTCAATTATTTTAACTATCTTAAGGAAGAAAAATCGTTTACTTTTTTTATAAATCTAGATAAATAGTAAACTGCGCTCCAAGATATTCCACATCTTCATATTTATATTTCTCATTTGAAACTTCGATTTTTCCATTCATTTCTTGAATAATTTGTTTTGACATATAAAGACCAATTCCCGTTCCGTCTGTTTGCTCTTTTGTTGTAAAATACGCATCAAATATTTTATTTATAATATCTTTATTTATTCCACCTGCATTGTCTTTTATTTTAATAATCGCTTTGGAATCTTTTTTATACATATTTATAAAAATCAATCTTCTATCATTATTTTTTATTTTTATAAGTTCATCTTTTGCATTTTTTATAATATTAATTAACACCTGTGATAGTTCATTTGAACGTCCGTATAGCTCAATATTTTCTATTTCTTTTATGATTTGTATATTATTATTTTTAAATTGTGAGCTTATAAGTTCATAGGTTTTTTCAAATAACTCTTCAAGTTTGAACTTTGATTTTTCTTTTTCTGGCTTAAAAAAATCTCTAAAATCATCTATTGTTTGAGATAGATTTTTAACTGAAATATCTATATTTTTAACTGCTTCTTTTAATTCATTTTCGCTTGAAAAATCTTTATTATCTTGATTTAATTTAATTAGTGTATTTGACATTGCAATTAGACTTAATGGTTGTTTCCATTGATGGGCAATATTTCCTAACATCTCTCCCATTGTTGCCATTTTTGATTGTTGGATTAAAAGTTTTTCTTTTTCAAGGGAATTTTTTATCTCAGCTTCTATTTCATTTGCATATTTTTTAAACATTTTCTCAATCAAAGTAGACATATAAAAAGAAGAAATTATCATAATAATAGTTGCAAAAGCGCTAATTAGCATAATCTCTTCTACAACTTTTTTATTTGATTTATCCAAAGTCTCTTTTTTAATTTTTATTTCTTTATACATATCTTCTAAATAAAAGCCACTTCCAATTATCCAATTCCATTTTTCAAATAGTTTTAAAAAAGATATTTTATCACTTGAAATATTTTCCTTTTTCATGGAAATTAATCCTTGATATCTTTCAAAACCTTCTTTATTTTTAATAGTATTTTCAATAATTTTTCTTAAAACATATTCACCATTTTCATTTTTAGCATTATATTGATTAAGTCCTATTAACTCTTTTTTAGGATTAGCTAAACAATTAGCATCTTTATCAAAAACAAATACATGTTCTGGTTCTTTAAATTTCAATGAATTTATTTTTTTTAAAACCCTTTGTTTTAATTTATTTTCAAAATCATCAACATAAGTACCTGCTCCAATATACATATCATAAGGTGCAAATTTTTTCAAAAATCCATGTTTTTCATACTCTTGAGTACTATTATTATTTGGCTTTTTCCAATACCATGTATAAAAAGTTTCATCTTTTTCAATCATTATTTTTTTCATTTCTTGTAAAAGAAGTACTCCCCTTGCATCTTTATAATTCCAATGATTTTGACCTTCATTCTCTGGATATTGAGAGTTTAAGATATTTTTTCCATCTAATTCGTATATAAATATGTAGCCTAAATCATCATTAAATCTCATATTTCGAAGTGATTCTTTTATTAATTTGATTGTTTTTTCTTTTGAGTAGTTTGGATCTTTTATTGTTTGCTTATAAATTCCATCGATTATGCTGTAAACTTCATTTACACGCTCTTTTATACTTTCTTTTACTTCATCTTCTTCAATTTTTTTTTCAACTTCTATAATGCTATATATTTTATTTACTATGTTTTCAATGGTTATTTTATTTTTTGAAATATAATCTTCTTCTATTTTTTGAAGTTCCATTTCAAAATCTTTATTTTTTTCTTTAATAAAAATATTTGTAATAAATATGGAAAACATTATGATTATAATAATTGCACCATATCTAATAGTATTAATTAAAGCTTTTTCATTGTGTATAATTGAAATCATTCAAACTTTCTTTTTAAGAGTATTTTTAATAACTTATTATTATACAGCAATTTATTCATAAATATATATAAAAATCCCAAAAAATGAAACTTTTTTGAATATAAAAATATTATTTATTCTTATAAGATATATATTACAAGAACAAATAACTATTTTAGTATGAGTATTTACTTTTTAAGTAAATACTCATACTTCTCATCTGTTAAAAGTTTCATAAAAGCCACAAGTGATTCAATTTTTCTATCATTCATCTCTTTTGCTTTTAATTCTTTTATTGAAATCGTCTCTTTAACTTCAGGTTCATCCCAAACTTGCTGCGTTTCTTGGTTTATTGTTCTTGTTTTATTATTATACTTATCATAAAATTCTACAACTGTTTTTAAATCAGAAAATACACCATTGTGCATATATGGCGCTGTTACGGCTACGTTTCTAAGGGTTGGAACTTTATGTTTTCCTAGCTCTTTTATATCACTTACAGCTGGATTTGCTAAAAGCCCTTTATCAATCTCATTTACTCCATTTTTAGCTCTTAATGCTTTATTTGCAGGCGTTCCAATATTATGGTATTCATAATTTGTAAATGTTTCACCCTCTTTATCTTCACCTTTTAATACGTGACAAGTTGCGCATGAGTTATTATTATTTGAAAAGAACAGTGATTTTCCTAAATCTTCTAATGGCGTTAAATCATATTCACCTTTTAGATATTTATCATATTTAGAATCAAAAGAAGAAAAGGCATCTGTTCGTTCAAATGATGCAATTACCTCAGATAAAGCATCATAAGCTTTTTGCTCATCATTTAAAATATCATTTCCATAAAGATTTTTAAATGAACTTACATATAAATCATTTTCTTTAAGTCTTTCAACTACATCTTTTTTACTTGCCATTCCCATTTCTATTGGATTTAAAGGCGGTCCACCTGCTTGTTCTTCTAAAGTTGCTGCTCTTCCATCCCAAAATTGACCACCAATATATTTTTGTTTTTTTTCATCAAAATGAAATTTTGGAGAAAATTTAGCATAAGAAGCAGTTGGAGCTTGTCTATCTCCAAATGATTTTTCGTCATCACCTAAAGATGCCATTTTTGAAACAACATTTTCTCTATCATCAATAAAACCTGCATTTGGATTGTGGCATGTTGCACATGATTGGGTTTTATTTTTTGATAAATTTTTATCAAAAAATAATATCTCTCCTAATGCTTCTTTTGTTAAAGAATCACTTGCGTTTAAATTTAAGCCTAGGCTTGAAAATAGTAAAAACGATACCGTAAACAATTTTGATTTTTTCATCAAATTTTCCTTTTTTAAATAAATTTATAAATGGTCTAAATACTAAATCTTTTAATGAAAGATAATCTTTCAT
>JAGOIF010000034.1:17329-19196 GCA_017995775.1 Aliarcobacter sp. | reverse complement strand
TTCGTAGTAAATTCTAAATTGAATCAAATCAGCTCCTAAATATATTTATTAATTATTAGTATTCTTTGATTATACAAGGGTCTGCCTTGTACAAGCCTTGTTAAAGTGTAGTTAACTTCATTCTTTATTGGATAATATTTTTCCTTTGATATTATTTATTAATAATGCTTTAAGAATAACTCTATATAATTCCACCATTAAAATAACAATTATAAGAGGTTCTTTCTTAATTGATAAAGAGCTAGTGTTGCTGATTATTTAGCTAAAAATGAAAATAAATTATAGAAAAATAGGAATTATTATGGGAAAATATATAGAATTAAATAAAGATAATATCGAAGAAACAATCAAAGAAGGTGTTTCATTAGTTGACTTTTGGGCACCTTGGTGTGGACCTTGTAGAATGATTGCTCCTATTATTGATCAACTTGCAGTTGAGTTTGATGGGGTTGCAAAAATTTGTAAAATAAATACAGAAGAACAAACAGAATTAATGGAACAATATCAAATAAGGTCAATTCCTACTATTCTTTTTTTCAAAGATGGGAAAATCGTTGATCAATTAATTGGTGCTACTACAAAAGCTAAACTTGAAGAAAAAATAAACGCTCATTTATAAAAAATATTATCTATGTGCAAAGAAATTCTTTGCATATAGATTTTTTTATTTTTAAGACTTTACAGTCATTCCTAATGCTTTTGCAACACCAGCACCATAAGCTGGATCTGCTTTTGAGCAGTTATCAATATGTCTTTGTTTGATAAACTCTGGCGCATCACCCATCGCTCTTGCTGTATTTTCAAAAAGAACTTGTTGTTGTTCTTTACTCATAATATCAAATAGCATTTTAACTTGTGTAAAGTTATCATCATCCATTTCCCATCTATTTGCTCCACCATCAATATCAAGTGTTGGCTCAGCGTGCTCTTTTTGCTCTTGCCACTTCTCAAAAGAGTTTGGTTCATATCCAATGGTTGCACCTGCATTTCCATCAACTCTCATAGCTCCATCTCTGTGGTAGCTATTTACTGGGCATTTTGGTGCATTTACTGGAATTAAATTATGATTAACTCCTAGTCTGTATCTTTGTGCATCACCGTATGAGAAAAGTCTTCCTTGAAGCATTTTATCAGGTGAGAAACTAATTCCTGGAACTACACTTGCTGGATTAAACGCAGCTTGTTCTACATCTGCGAAGTAGTTTTCTGGATTTCTATTTAATTCAAACTCTCCAACTTCAATAAGTGGATAATCTTTTTTCAACCAAACTCTTGTTAAGTCAAATGGATTAAATCTATAATGTTTTGCATCTTCTTCGCTCATTATTTGAATAAACATTTTCCATTTTGGGAAATCACCTTTTTCAATACTTTTAAATAAATCTTCTTGATGTGACTCTCTGTTTTTACCAACTAGCTCTTCTGCTTCAGCATCTGTTAGGTTTTTAATACCTTGTTGAGTAACAAAGTGGAATTTAACCCAATTTCTTTTATTTTCTGCATTAATAAAACTAAAAGTATGGCTTCCAAAACCATGCATATGTCTATATGAATAAGGAATTCCTCTATCACTCATTGTAATTGTAACTTGGTGTAAAGCTTCAGGTAAGTTTGTCCAAAAATCCCAGTTATTTGTAGCACTTCTTAGGTTTGTTTTTGGATCTCTTTTTACTGCATGATTTAAATCAGGAAATTTTAGTGGATCTCTTAAGAAAAATACAGGAGTATTATTTCCAGCTAAATCCCAGTTTCCTTCTTCTGTATAAAATTTAAGAGCAAAACCTCTAATATCTCTCTCAGCATCAGCAGCTCCTCTTTCTCCCGCAACTGTTGAAAATCTTGCAAACATCTCTGTTTTTTTACCAAT
>JAGOIF010000034.1:0-17229 GCA_017995775.1 Aliarcobacter sp. | reverse complement strand
AATCTAAAACCCATTCTAAAAAAGGCTGTAAATGGTACTAAATAGCTAACTAGAGTTGATTGGGTTCTATATGGATAATACTTTTCTAATTCATCTTTTAGCTCTTTTAAAACAACACTCTCTTCTTGAAGTTTTGTTCTATCTTGTGTTGAAATAACTCTTATTGCCATTAGGAAATTAATCACAAACATTAATGCGTTTAAATTCCATCCTATTATACAAATATCTAAATAATTCATTTTTTTCCTATTTTAAAAACTTTCCCATTCATCTTCGGTATGATTTTTTGAAGACTCTACTTTTTGTGTATTTTGTACCTTTGGTGTTGAAACAACTTTTGCGCTAGATTTAACAGGCGTTTGTTTTTCATTTTTAATATCTATTTGCTCAACTTGTATTGAACTTTTTCCTTCAAACTCTTTTTGTTCAGCACTTTCTAAAATCTTTTTTGCAATAAGTGATGTTTTTTTAGCTATATCATTTGTTGTATTTGCAATTGATGCATTTTCTTGAGTTTGTTTATCTAAACTATTTATCGCATCATTTATTTGCTCAACGCCTTTTTGTTGTTCTTTTGATGAGCTTGTAATTTCTGAAATAATAGTAATAGTTTGATTAATACTTTCATTTAATGAACTATAACCTTTTATCATTTCACTTGATATATCTTTTCCTTCATTTGCTTTTACTGTTGCATCTTGAACTAGATTTTTTATCTCTTTTGCGGCTTCTGCACTTCTACTTGCAAGATTTCGAACCTCTTGGGCAACAACTGCAAATCCACGCCCTGCTTCACCAGCAGTTGCTGCTTCTACTGCTGCATTTAATGAAAGAATATTTGTTTGAAATGCTATTTGATCAATAACTGAAATAGCTTCATTTATTGCTGTTACTTTATCATTTATCTCTTCCATTGCTATTGTTGTTTTTGAAGCTAATTTTTCACCTTGGCTTGCTGAAACTGTAACATTATTTGCAATTTTTGACATTTCAGATATTTTATTAGTTGAATTAAAAATACTACTTGTAACTTCTTCTAAAGCGGCTGCTGTTTCTTCAAGCCTTGCTGCTGCATCATTTGAGCTTTCATTTAATTTATTTACATTCAATAAAAGACCATTTGATGAATCATTTAATGTTAATCCATTTCTTTTATTTTCTTGAAGCATTAAATTTATTGCGTCTCTTAATTTATTTATATCAATTATAAACTGTTCAAAAACTCCATCTTTTTCAATACCATCTAATACTAACTCTTTTGTATAGTTATATTTTGTGTACTCTTGCAAAGTCTTATTTACAGTTACAAAATGTTGTTTAGTTGAAACAATCATATCATTTATTCCATCTTTTAAAATGTTCAAAGTTTGATTAGATGTTTCGGCTTGAATTGATTGACTATACCAACCATGCTTTACTCTTGATATTACAATTGATACATCATCAATTAATTTTTGATCTTCTTTTAAATTATTTTGAGTCAAAATAATATTTTCATTAATTACATTTGCCATTTGTCCAAATTCATCAGAAGTTTTTATATTAATTAGCTCGATTTTGTCACTTTTTTTATTTATAAAATCGAAGAAATTATTTAATCCATTTTTAAATTTATTTAATGAACCAATAATATCTTTTGTTAAAAAAGATAAAGCAAGTACAAGTAATAATAAAACAACTATCGATTCTATTATGATAATATTTTTTAGAGTATCGATTTCAGAATGATACATTAAAGTTCGTTTGTCTACTCCACCTTGTTTAGTTATAGCAATTTTTGCAAAAGAATCTCTACTTGCATTTGCCAATGGTGTTGCATCTTTCTTATATTTTTCATACATTGAAGCTAAAACTTCGGGTGTTCTTTCAACTTCACTTAAAGATTGCATTTTTTTAAAACCATCTTCTATAAAAGCCATCATTTTATTTTGTGAATCTTTTAATTCTTCAAGTTTCTTTTGGGAATCAAGGGTATTTTTAGTAGTTTCTTCTAATTCTAGAAAATTTTTAAGAACAATATCTTTACTATTTTGAAGTTTTTGCATATTTGCTGCATAATCATTTCCAAGCATTATATCTCTTGTTAATCTACTAATATAATTTAATTCCTTTTCAATTTTTAAAACTAAAAACATTCCATCAACAGCTTTTTCTTTAAAAATCGTAAAATTTTCATCTGCTTTTGAGATTGCATTAAATTTAAATATTCCCGTTATTAAAACAACAAGAAAAACTGTTAATCCGAAGAAAAACATTTTTTTTGCTATTCCGAATTTTAAAGTATCATTCGTAGTCATTATCCCTTCCTTTTTATCATTACTTATTTACTTAAGTATAACATAAAATAATTTTATTTTTAGCTATCACACTAAATCTATTTAGTATAATTAAATTTAAAAAAATAGAAAATAATGGAATAAAATGACTAATAATGAATATGATTTAAATATTGAAAAACTAATATCTTGGGCAAAAGCTTATTATGTATATGATAACCCAATTGCTACAGATGAAGAATATGATAAATTATCTAGACTTTGTTTAGCATATGAGCAAGAAAACCCACAGCTTTCCCATGCAAATTCACCAAATAAAAGAGTTGGTGGTTTTGTTCTTGAAGGTTTTGAAAAAGCTTCACATCTTAGTCCTATGTGGTCCCAAGAAGATGTTTTTAATACAAAAGAACTTGAAGATTGGATTAAAAGAGCAGAGAAAGTAAATACTGATTTAGAGTTTTATTGTGAGCCAAAATTCGATGGAGCTTCTTTAAATCTTATATATGAAAATGGTTTATTAAAACAAGCAATCACAAGAGGTGATGGAAGTGTTGGAGAAGATGTTACAAATAATGTAAGAACAATACACTCTATTCCTCTACAAATAGAAGAAAAATCTCTTTTAGAAATAAGAGGTGAAATTGTTATTAAAAAAGCTGATTTTGAAAAAATAAATGAACAAAGAGCTAAAAATAACGAACAACTATTTGCAAATCCTAGAAATGCAGCAGCAGGAAGTCTAAGACAACTTGATCCTAATATTACAGCAAAAAGAAAATTATTTTTTAATGTTTGGGGAGTTGGAGAAAATAGTTTAGATTTTACAAAAATAAGCGATATGATGGAATATATTTATTCTTTAGGATTTGCACATCCACCAATGACTACAGTTACAAAAAGTGTAGAAGGAATCGAAGAGCTTTATCATAAAATTATTGAATCAAGAAATAGTATAGAAATGATGCTTGATGGAATGGTTATAAAAATAAACGACATAGAAACACAAGCCGAGCTAGGTTTTACAGTAAAGTTTCCAAGATTTTCATGCGCTTATAAATTCCCAGCTGTTGAAAAAACTACAAAAGTATTAAATATCCTTCAACAAGTAGGAAGAACAGGTGTTGTTACTCCTGTGGCTGTTGTTGAACCTACTTTAATCGAAGGTTCAACTGTTGAAAAAGCTAGTTTACATAACTATGATGAGATTGCAAGACTTGATTTACGAATAAATGATGAAGTTATTATCATAAAAAGTGGTGATATTATTCCAAAGATCACAAAAGTATTTACAGATAGAAGAGATGGAAGTCAAATAGAAATACAACGCCCTACAACTTGTCCTGAATGTTCAAGTGAGCTACTTGATGAGGGAACTTTGATTAAGTGTCAAAACTTAGATTGTCCTAGTATTGTAATAAATTCTATAATTTATTTTGCTAGTAAAAACTGTTTAAATATTGATGGTCTTGGAAATAAAATAGTAGAAATATTAGTAAAAGAGAAAAAAATATATGATATTTTAGATTTATACTCTTTAAAATATGAAGATTTAGAAAACCTTGAAGGCTTTAAAGAAAAAAGAATAAATAATCTTTTAAATGCAATAGAAAAATCAAAAAACTCTCCACTAAATAGAGTTATAAATGGTTTAGGAATTGAGCATATAGGAGAAGTTGCATCAAAACAGATATGTTTAGAGTTTGGATTAAATGTTATAAATATAGATTATGATTCACTTGTAGCACTTGATGGAATTGGTGAGCAAATGGCAAACTCTTTTTGTAAATTTATGAAAATAAATAAAGAAATCGTAGAAAAATTAATCGCTATTATAAATCCAACAGTAGAAGAAAAAGTTGAGGTGGAAGAAAACATCTTCAAAGGCAAAACTATGGTTTTAACAGGAACTATGAGCGTAAGCCGCGGAGATATAAAAAATAAACTTGAAGCTTTAGGAGCTAAAATAAGCTCATCAGTATCTAAAAAAACTGACTATGTGGTTTATGGTGAAGATGCTGGAAGTAAATATGATAAAGCAATTGAGCTAAAAGTTGCAGTTTTAACAGAGGATGAGATGAATTCGATGATTTGAGTTTAGCTTATATATTTTATTTTAATAAGTAGCTAGAATTTAAACTAGCTACTTTGATAACATCTCTTGCTCTAATGTGATTTTATACTTTTTTATAAAACTTATTAATTTTTGTAAAATTAAATCATCTTTAGATTCAATATTTCTATAATTTAATTGGTTTTGATAATCTTTTTTGTAGTTTCTTTTTTTCATAATTTCATATATATTTTCAGGTATTAAAAAAGAATGTTTTCTAGCTTTTTTTAATTTTGGAATAATAGTATTAAGATAAATATTAGCACCTGCAAGATCAAAATCTCCAAAATGTATATACTCACCTTCAAAAGATTCTAGCCATTGGTATTGATAATTTGTTTTATATTCACTAATTGATAAAAATAGATATTTTTTATTTTCATCAAAAAGATGTCTGTATTTATTAATATACCAAACAACTTGAGGATTTTCCACACCAACTACAATAATATCATCATCTAATTGGAAGCTTGAAGTATAATGTATAAATAAACCAGTACCTTCTATTGGGTAAATATTTTGTTTTTTATCATTTATTTTTACTTCTAATTTATCAGAAACAGCTATTGTTAAGCCATTAAAACTTTTTGATTTTATTTTTTTTGAATCAGAAAATTTTTCTGAAACTTCATCACGACTTATAGGTTCATTATTCTGATTTATAAAATAATCTAAATCTTCTATAGAATTAACATCATATTTATTTGATTTAATTACTCTAAATAATACTTCTTCATCTTGCAAAGATATCATTCTAGATGTACCACTTATAAATATTACACAGCCGCAATCTATAAATGCCTTTAAAAGTGTTTCGTTTTTAAAAGAAGATTTTTTTATAGATTCATTTTCTAAAAGTGTTTTTATCTGTTCAAAATGTTTAGAAGTTATTTTAATGCTCATTACCACTCCTGCATTGCATCTGTTGCATCTATTAAAGTAAGTTCCACATGATTTGAGCTTTCTCTTGTTCCCATATAAATTCTAGGATATGCTTCAATAATATCATCATCATTTGCAGCGGTTCCATTTATAAATACAAACTCTAAGTGTTTTGCATATTGCATTAGTTCTGTGAAATAATCTGCTGATATTTGCCCTATTTCATCGATGATACAATGGTATTTTATATCTTGGCTATTTGTAAATTTATTAGCTACCATTCGTAGTAATGTTATGTAAATAATAGCTTTTATCATAATAGAAGTTCCATTACTTCCTACACTATCAAGGGTTGCTATTCCTTTTGTAACTTGTGCATTTTCACTAACATCAAAAGTAAGTGAACTTATATCTGCAACTGTAATATTTTTCTTAAAAGTTTTATCAAGAACTAGCTGTAAATCTTGAGCTATTTTTACTAGCTCATTTTTTACCTGTTCTGATCTGCTGCTATTTTCATATCCAATAAGCATATTTGCACTTAACATATCGCCGATACTTTCGATACTTGTTACAATCTCATCTTTTCCAGTGTCTTTGAAATTTAATTTAATATAATCAATCACAGTGATATTTGTAATACCATTTCTGATTGTTAAATTGATTTTATTTACATCTTTTACAATACTGTTAAAAGTTCCTTTGATATGAGATATCTTACTAACCGCATCATTTATAGCTTCAATTAGTCTATGTAATTGTAAGCTTGTTCCTTCTATATCAAACTTTGTTTTTATAAAATCTGCATAGGATTTTGCTATTGAAATATATTGCTCGATATTATCTTCAAATGTGTTTATATCAAATTTTGTTTTTAATTTCATCATATTATCAGCTGGAATTCCATCTATTACTTTTCCAGTTTCAAGTATGATTATTTTTTCTCTTTCACTTTCTTGATTTAAAAGTGTTTTATATCTTTCAAGAATATTTATATTTTTTTTACTATTTAGTAATATTACAATTTCATCATCTAAATACGCATCATAAGTTCTATTAGTATTTAAAATAATCTGTGAAATTTCTATTTCAAACTTTTCAAATGATTCTGTATAACTTTTCCACTTCTCAATCATTTTTCTTATTTCAATTAGTTTTTCTTCAACAACGATAAGTTCTTTTTCAAAATAATCTCTATCATTGTCTCTTTGTTTTATTGTAAGAGCAAGTTGATCTTCTATTAAAGGAATTTTATTAAAGTTTGGGAAAACTTCATCTTTGTATCTTGTAACCAATGCTTTATTATTATAAATACTTTTAATAAAATTTTCAAGCTGTTTAATAGCTCTTTGAAAAGATTCTAACTCATCTGTATCGATGTTCTCTTTCTTTTTGATTTCATTATATATTTCATGAATTCTTTTGTCTGAATTAGTTATTTCTTCTGCATATTTTTTATTTATACCATTTATACTTTGTTTGCACTTGTTTAATTCACTATTTAATCTTTCATCTTCTGTGCTGTATTTTTGTGTCAAATCTAAAATAAATTTTGATTTATTTTCTTTTATGTCTTTTATATACTCTTTTAGATTTAGAAGTTGTTCTTTATCTTTCTTTAGATTTTCTTTTTTTTCTAAAATTGTTCTATCAAGTTCTTCTTTTAATCTTTGGATTTCTTCTTCATATCTTTTAGATTCATTAGCTATTTTTATCTCATTATCTTTCACTTTTGGAGATTGTTCATATATTGCTCGTGATTTTTCTTTTATTAAACTTTGATATTTATTTGTAGCAGTTTTAATACTTTCTTCAAGATTTTTATATCTTATATTATGTCCTGCTACTAGATTATTTAATTGATTTTGTAAAGATGCTTTACTATTTTCAAGTGTTTCAATATCGTATTTTGTGGCAAGAGATTCTATATCTCCCTCTATTTTAAGACCATAAAAGTTATCACTACTATTTTCAAGAGAAAACTTAAGATTTTTTTCTTCAAACAGCACTTCATCACTTGCAAGTGCCAGGATTTTTCTTTTATTTGCTACTTCATTTTTATTTAAAAATCCAAATAAATTGTTTTTTCCAATATCTAGTTTTTTATTAACTAAGTCGATTTTTGTTTTTATTTCATCTTTATTTTTATTATAAATACTAAGTTCATTTTGAATTTTTGTATTTGATTCTTTTAAACTTATTTCTTTTTGTTTTTCAATCTCATCTTGTTCTTTTTTTAATTCTCTTACTTTTTCTTCAATAGAGTTTTTTAAAGCACTTAATCTTTCTATTTCTTCTTTAAATTTTCTAGTATTACTGTTTTCTAATATTTGCTTTGGTAAAAATGAAAGTGTTGTTTCATCTAGAGATATTTTTTTATCCAGATTTGTATATTCAAGATTTTTAAGTTCTAGCTCTTTAAGAAAAGAACTTGAACCATGTTCTATTTCTTGTTCTTTATTTTTTGATAGTTTTAAAATTTCACTTGTTAAACTATCTTTTTTAGCTTCTAATTCTTTTTTCTCTTCTTCTTTCTTTTCATTTATACTAGCATTTGCTTTTTGTTTTTCTATTTTTTCTTTTGCTTCTAGTTCTTCAATACTACTTGAGATTGCATTTACTTTGATATTTAATTCTCTTAATTTTTCTTCATATTCATTTTGATTATCTTGCTCTTTTATTAGGTTTTCAATTCTATATTTTTGATGAAAATTCTCATATGTTTCTTGGTTTGTTTTTATTGTGCTTGAATATTGTGCTATTTGAGTATTGTAATTTGTAAATTTGAACTTCCATTCTTTTGAAAGATTTTCTTTTTGCTCAAGCTTTATTTTTTGCTGTGCTAATAAATCTAGATGATTATCACTTATTACTCTTTTTATTCTTTCTTTATTGTATGAGATTGATTCAAGTTCAAAAGTAATATTATTTATCTCATCGCATAAAGCTCTATATGAAATAATAGTATCATCAAGTCTTAGTATTCTTTCTCTTCTATCTTTTATCAGTTCAAAATGCTCTACATTTTTTAATGCTTCTGTTAGTTTATTTTTAAAATCTTGTACATCTAAAGAGTACTCTTTTTCTCCAATTAGTGAAATAAGCATATCTTTAATACCTTTATCCCTAACAGATGAATTGGAATAGATATTAAAAAGATATTTCCCAAAAATACTTGCTGATTCTTCACTATCATAAAAAGAAAAGTCTAATTCAGGCTTATCTTTAGTTGGTAACATCTTATAGCTTTTTCTACACATCATTTTTCTAAAAGATGCTACAGTTTCACTTTTATAGTATGTTAAAGATTCTTTTGCACAGTTTGCTAAAATCTCTTTTAAGCTTAAAGGTCTTTTATCATCATCTAAATATAAAGTGCTTATATCTTCTTCAAAATTATGAATATTTATAAAAGTGTGTTTTACTTTTCCCTCATCTTTACTTAAAATTAAAGCATTTCTTCCAATTGCATTTTCATAAATATAAATTAAGTGGGCATAAATACCTTTTAAATGCCAGTCATAAAAACTAAGTTCTTTTTCAAGTGGTCTTGTTTTTGTTTTATCCATAGTATAAAAATAACATATAGCACTCATAATAGTTGTTTTTCCAACTCCTGAGCTTCCAAGTAATAGTGTAAAATCATCTATAATTACTCGTTCATTTGGGAAATGTCCACTATTTATAAATCTTATTTCTTTTAATCCAAGTTTATTATAATTCATATTCTATTTCCTCAATCATGTCTTCAATGAATTTAAATGACCTAAGAATTAAAAACTCATCTTCTTTGTTTCCCATACTTTGTGCAAATCCATCATTTTTTAATCTTGCAATAATTGAATCAATAGCTTCTCTATTAGTTGAACGTTTTTTTAAAAAGTTCATTTTATCAACCATTGTTTTTAACTCAATATCGCCATTTAATCTACTTTCAATATCACTAGCACTATATGGCCCTCCATCAGCTGAGCTAATATTTGGATTTAATAGTTTTAAAAATCTATAAATATCTATATAATCAAGATAAGAATTTACATAAGGTTTTGGAATAGTTTCATATCCTTCAATAATAAAATAAAAATATCCCTTATCAGATACAAGCGTATAACCTATGATACTAAAGTAAGTTTTTACTTCTTGTCGATATTGTGATATAAAATCATAGGCTTCTTTTATCTTAAAATCAATACTATTTTCATTTATGAATCGGCCATTTACTCTACAATCTTCAATCACTTGAAAAATATCTGTATATTCTTCCAATTGTAATAAATCCAAACTATCCCCTTTTTATTATGTAAGGCAATTTTAGGCCTTTTTGTTCTATATGTATATTTTTATCAATTTTCAAAAATTTATTATATTGCAGTGTAAGTCTTATAAAAATAGATAAAAATTGTTTTTTATCCAAATCTTTTTGTTTTAAAAATGTTGCTAAATCCATATCTTGTTTTATAAAACTTGCATATACTTTTTTAGTACTTAATATCATTTTTTGCTGAACTGTTTTATTTATAGCTACTTTAAGAGCTTCTGGTCTTTGCTCTTCTTTTTTTATCTCATCTACTACTGTTATGTTTTTTTCTTTTGCAAGATCAATCATTGCACTTATTAGTTCGTCATTATTCATATATTGTGATTTGATATTTTTAGCTTCTGCTATACTTTTTAATCTTGTAAATACAGAAGCAATATTACTTTTTTCAAATAACTCACCATTTATTTTAAGTTTATATAAGTGGTTTAATCTTTCAATCTTTTTAGCTTCTTTTTCAATATGCATAAGATATTTTGAAAGCTCGTTTAGTGTTTTACTTATATTTTCTCGTACATCATGAATATGGTGAGCTAGTTGATTTATATGAAAAGAAATTGATTCATTTCCTAGCTCATCTACAAAATATGATTTATACTCTATTAAAAACCTATCAGTATTTGTAACAGCTTCAGATAATGCAGTTAAATCGGCTTTACAATCATATAAATTTGCTTTTTTTACTTCAAAGTTTATTTCAGCTTTGAACTTCATCTCTTTTTCATTTAAAGATTCAATTGCACGATATATGATTTTTTTGATGTTTCTAAATGTAGAGTTTATTCTTTTTATTTCACTTGAATAATCATTATTATCTTTTCTTTTGATATTAATATCTCGTATTAGTTTTTTAATAGTTTTTTCTTTATCTTCAATATCTTTGATATTTACATCTGTATAAGTCTTAAGATGGGAATTATAATCATCACTTAATAATAAAGAGTAAGAATACTCATCATAATCAAATACATTAAAATCAATTAGTTTTTCAATTGCAAGGGATATATCTTTATTATTAGCAGAGTGATAATATGGTGTATTTTCCATATATTCGATACTACCTTTAAAATGAGCCTCGATTATGGCTTCTTTTGCATCATTTTGTGCTTTAATAAATTCTTTTGGATTAATAGTAGTTATCAAATAGATTTTCCTTGTTTGATTTTAATTGTAGGTTTAAAAATAAGAAGAGCTAATACTAGCTATCTTCTTATCCCATAGGATATAAAATATCCTTTTGAATCTCTTCTATTTTATTCATAAGTTCTGCATCTATTTTAAATTTAAATGCAGCTAATGACTCATCAACTTGACTTAAAGTTCTAGCTCCAATAATCGTAGAAGCCACGAAATCAAAGTGTTTTGAGTATGCAACTGCTAAAGTTACAGGTGAAATTCCGTATTCTTTTGCAAGACTCATATATCTAGCCGTTGCTTCTTTTGTTTTTTCATTTACAAATCTTGTAGCTTGGGCTTGAACTCTTGGGTTTTCATGTTTTACATAAGCTGTAAATCTTGCATCTTCAGGAAAGAAGTTATTGTTATATTTTCCACTTAAAACTCCTCCACCTATTGGTGAATATGGAAGTAGTGAAATATTTTCGTTTTTACAAACTGTTGAAAGTTCATCTAAAAATCTTGGATTTAATAGTGAGAAATTATTTTGAATTGATTCAAATCTTGTTAGATTTTTATTTTTTGAAGTTTCATTTGCTTTTGTAAGTCCATATGCTGTATCGTTTGAAGTTCCTATGTATCTTACTTTTCCTTCACGAACTAAGTCATCAAAGGCTCTTAAAGACTCTTCAATAGGCACAATTGTATCAGGCCAGTGCATTTGGTAAAGGTCGATATAATCAGTTTCTAATCTTTTTAAACTTCCCTCAACTGCTTTTTTAATATGAAAAGAATCAATTGCAGTAAGTCCATGTCTAGTTGTTGGAACAAACCATCCAGATGCTGCTCCACTTACTTTTGTAGCTAAGATTATAGAATCTCTTGGTTTTGTTTTTAACCATTCACCTACTATTAGCTCTGTTGTTCCTTCATATGATTTTTTAGGGGGAACTGGATAAATCTCAGCTGTATCAAAAAAATTTATTCCATTTTCATAAGCTTTATCCAATATTTTAAACGCTTCTTGTCTTGTAGTGCTTGAACCAAAAGTCATCGTACCCATACAAATAGATGAAACTCTTAGTCCACTTTTTCCAATATATCTAAAATCCATAATATATCCTTAGTATTTTTAATAAAAAATATTATAACAACTTAAAAAATATATATGGATTAAAGAACTACTCCATTATGCAAATTTCTTTTTTATTCATATGAATTATTGTTTGTTTTGCAACTAAATATATTATTACCGTTGTAATTGTCATTAAAATATATGATAATAATCCATAAAACCATTTTTGTGTTAAATCATACATTAAAACTGTTGCTAGTGTAACAGCAGCCATTGGAAAGGTAAATGCCCACCATGATATGAAAAATTTAATATTAATAAAATTTTTATACATAACAAAAACTAAAATAGTAAAAAATAGTCCTAAATTAAATAATATTTGAGCAAAGAAATCTAAACTTCCCGTTAATTTAATATAGGAAATAAATCCAATTGCAGGAGGAGCTATTAGTATAAAAAGTGTTGGCATAAATTTTGGTGCGAATTGATTGTGAAATATTATTCTATTTAAAATAATAGAAAATAAAATAATCCAGAAGAAAATACCAATTGAAAAATAAAAGTATAAAATCGAATCATCAACAAAACCCTTTCCAGCTATTGGAACAATCAAATTTCCTACAATTGGAATAAACCAAGCTGGATTTGAATGTTGCATTTCAAGATTATTATTTATCCAAAATTTAATTGTATAAAAAGTAAAAAATATATGAAAAACAGCACCAATAATAAAAAATATTTGAGCTATTGGATCTATTGTATTTTTATAAACCATAGATAAAATCAATATGGAAATAGAAGATGCTGCAAAAAAGTTTATTCTAATTGGATGAGAAAACTCTTTTTTTACTTCTTCTTTGTGTTTCATTATTTTTTTAAGATACATAAATGTAATTATAAAAAATATAATCGTAGTTCCGATCATCATTATTGTGTATATAACAGAGGGCAAATATAAAGCTTCACTAACTTTTTTAAATACCAAAGTTAAACCTGCAAGCCCCATAACAATGGCAAACATCATTATCGGGAAAAACTGTAACCTATCAGAGGGAATTGATTTTATCTCTTCTTGTTCCATTATTAAATCCTATTAAGAATAATTTATTATAATTAGAAAAAATTTAAAGGTAAATTGTGGCAAAAGATAAAAAATCAATCATTGATTTAAGTTCTGATAATCTTTTTTTTGAAGAAAGAAATCAAATCATAAAACTGTTGAATTTCAAAACAGACACAATGAGTCTGGATATTGCTATTTATGAAAAAGAGAAGTTTATCAAAAACAGCACTATGGTTTTTGCGCACCTACCAAAAAAGCTAAAAGCCAGACTAAATCCAACTGGCAAATAGGTGATTTTTTCTAAATACTTTTATAATTATAACTTATAAAAATTAAAGTTTGTTTTATAATAGATAAGTAAAACTTATAATTCTTAATATTTTTTATTTTCCTTTTGTAATACCTTCTTTATCGAAAATTCAATACAATAAAAAAAATAAACTTAAGGCAAACAATGGGAAGAGCAAATAACTCAAGCGTAGACACTACAAAAGGTGATAGATTAGCGCAAAAAACTAATCTAGTTAGAAATATGATAAAAGCTGGATTTGATCCTGAAGGGCTTGATAAAAAAGATCAAGTAATAAATGCAAGAAAAGCAACGGTTGTTATTGATGCACAAAAAGAAAAAAGAAAAAGAAATGCTAAATTAGCAAAAGCTGCAAAGAAAAAAAATAAAAAATAAAAAATGAACTGGCTTGCGCATGTTTTTTTATCAGAGCAAAAGATTGATTTTCAAATTGGAAATTTTTTAGCAGACCCATTAAAAGGAAGACTTTGGGATGATGCTAGTTCTGATATGAAAAATGGTATGAGAATCCATAAAATCATAGATTCATACACAGACTCACATGAAATTGTAAGTTTTAGTAAAAAAAGATTAAGGGAAAAAGGTTTATTAAAACCTGTAATTATTGATTTAACCTATGATTATTTTTTAACTAAAAATTGGGATGATTTTTGTAAAACTTCAATAGATTTATTCTCAAAAGAGTTTTATGAAAATGCAAATCAAAGAATACCTTTTTTACCAAATAATACAAATATGTATCTTTCAAATATGATAAATCGTGATTTGCTAAATAAATACCATAATTTAGATCAACTAAAAACTTCATTTGAAAGAATGGATTTAAGACTCTCAGAAAGACTTAGACAAAGAGAAACTGCTATTAGCTACTTTGATAGTGTATTAGAAAATCTTGATGATTTAGAAGAAGATTTTTTAAACTTCTTTCCACAACTTTGTGAAAAAGTAAAAAACAATTTAAATCAAAGCAATATAAATCACTGGAAAATATAAAAAGTTTACTTTAAATCTATACTTTTTTATTCTTTTTAAGTAATAAATATACAAAAAATGGTGCTCCTATAAATGCCGTTACAACACCTATTGGTAAGCTTGAATCTGTATTTAAATTTCTTGCAATCAAATCTGAAAATACTAAAAATACTCCTCCAAAGAAAAATACAGGAAAAAACAACTTATCAGCGCTTTGTTTATAAATCAACTTTATAATATGAGGAACAACAAGCCCAATAAATCCTATTGGACCCACAAAACTAATACATATTCCAACACTTAAAGAAATCACCACAAGAAGTAAAAGATTTGTTTTATTTACATTTAAACCTTTTAAAAATGCTGTGTCATTGCTAATCAAAAGTAGTTTTATTTTTGCTTTATTTAAATGAATAATCCTATAAAAAACTAAACTTACAAGCATAATAATAAAACTATTAGTAAAGCCAACAGTATCTAAACTTCCAAGGGTAAATCTTACTATTGAGTAATTTTCTTGTAAATTACTCATATAAAAAATCACCATCAAAGCTGAACTATAAAAGTACGATAAGGCAATTCCTATTAATAAAATAGAGTTTGTAGAAACTGCAATGGTGCTTTTATTTATCTGTTTTGAAATAAAATATAAAATCAAAATAGTAATAAGTGAGCCAAAAACAGATGAAATAGGCATATAAACCATAGGAAAAAACACTATTGAAGCAGCTGTAAAAAGCGTAGTTCCACTTGCAATTCCTAAAGTATATGGTGTGATTAAATTATTTTTAAAAATGATTTGAAAAATCAAACCACCTAAAGCCAAAATTCCACCAACAAAAAAAGCCAAGATAACTCGAGAGACTCTTAAATCCCAAAATATAGTAGAACTTGTAGTTGAACTATTAAAAATTTCACTTAAACTAATTGTAGTTTCTCCAAGAAAAGGAGCTAGACAAATGATTATGAAACTGCTTATATATAAAAATATTTTCATAGGTTTACTACTAAATGTTTATCTAGTTTAGAAATAGTGTTATTGTAAAACTTTTTTAGATTATGATCTTCAAAAAACTCTTTATGTTGTCCAAAAAACTCAATTTTGCCATCATTTATATATAAGACCTTGAATTTTAAAGCATATGCTAAATCAAGATTATGTGTGATGATGATTTTTTGTTTTAGTAATTTTGAGTTAAAAATATCAAATACTTCTTTTAATCTTGAAATATCAAGATTTGCTGTTAATTCATCAAAAATCGTTATTTGTGCATCATGAATAATAGCACTTGCAAGAAGTAAAAGTTGTTTTTCTCCTGAACTAAAAGCTTTACAATATCTATGTTTTAATTTTTCTAGTTTTAAAAGTGTGATTATTTCTTCTATTTTTTTATTATCAGTTTCATTTACACAACTTAGTTCTAAAAACTCTTTTAAAGTAACGTACTCATCAAATATAGAAAGTTTTGGTGGAATATAGTTTATGGCTTGTGCTCTTTTAAAATCATCAATTTTATCTATTCTTTGTCCTTGTAATATCACTTTATTATTTGGAATAAGATTTGATAAAACTTTTGCAAGGGTGGATTTTCCTGCTCCATTTTTACCTAGAATTATTAGATTTTCACCCTCTTTTAAAGAAAATGTTATATCTTTTAAAATATCACTATTGTAATTGTTTATTTCTAACATTTTCTAAAATCTTTCTGTAATCTTTTATAAAATACTCAACCCTATGACTTGGTATTCCTGCATATAATTTATCTATTGTATAGATATTATCATCTTTTGAAGCATTTACAGGAAGTTCTTTCCATGTATTTATAAGTTTTGTTTGTGCTTTTAAATCATCTTCTAAAAATGGTGCTAAAAGTATTATAATATCTGGATTCATTCCTATTATTTTTTCTGTATTTACAACAGGTTGTGCTGTGCTATTTGAAAAATAAGCATTTTTATTTCCACTTGCAATAATAACATCTTCAAAATAAATATGATTTCCTGATACAAAAATCTGATTTGATAAGCTATCTTTTGGACTAATTATTATTAGTATCTTTTTATCTTTTACAATTCCAGCTAATGATGTCATTGCATTATCAATATTTGTATTTAGTTCTTTTGCTTTTTCTTCTTGTTTGAAAAATATTCCTAATTCATTTATTGTGTTTTTTATTAATGAAATTGTATTTGTTTTATAACTCAAAGTTGTAATTCCCAAAGCTTTTAGATTTGAGTTTAATTTCTCATCATAATCTTGCCCAACAACAACCGTTGGATTTACTTTTAGTATTTTTTCCAAAGAAATAGAGTTATATCCACCTATTTTTTTGATACTTTTTGACTCGAGAGGAAAATCACTATATTGTGTATTAGCAACAATATTTTCACCCTCACCTAAAGCAAATATAATCTCATTTACAGAAGGCGAAAGAGTTACAATTCTTTCAGCCCCCAATAAATTTATACAAAAAAGTAGTATAAATATGATTTTTTTCATACTAGAAACTAGCCTTTAATCCAACATAAGCACTTCTTTCTGCTGTTGCGTAACCATCAACTGTTTGATAGTATTTATTAAAAATATTATCAACTTTTAAATATGTTGAAAAAGTTTTGTTTATGTCGTAGTTTAAAACTGTATTCCATAAAGTGTAGTTTCCAGTTTTTGCTTTATTTGTATAATCAACAAAATCAGGACTAAATCTATCTCCTACATACTCACCATTTACATTAAGATGTAGTTTTGAAATTCCATAATAATCAATTCCAAAATTAAATTTATCGTTTGGTCTATTTAATAATCTATTTTCTTTGCTATCTTTTGCAGCTAAATGTGTATATGCAAGATTTAAAAACAGATCTTCAATTACATCTTTTTTAAAAGCTAATTCATAACCTTTTAATTTGCTTTCTCCCTCAATATTTGCATATCCATTTCCCCAACCAATCATATTGTCAACTTTCGTATCAAAATAAGTAGCACTTAATCCTTTGTACTCTACTTGAACATCAAATGATTTTGTTTTTTCAGGTTGTAAGTTTTCATTTCCAATAGCAAAACTTCCCCAGGGAGAAACACTTGCTGGTTCAAATAGTTGATAAAT
>JAGOIF010000008.1:41418-48412 GCA_017995775.1 Aliarcobacter sp. | reverse complement strand
TTCCAAATGGCGATTTATTTGATATTTTATTTTCATTTGGATTTGTTTCGTGAGTTCCTAAAATAATAAAAGTTTTATTTTCATTTGTATTTAAATCTTCTATTACAACTTTTGAGCCAAAATTCACTCTATTATGAGGAATCAATGAAATATCTATTACTTCACTTGTGTTTATAATCTTGTCTAAAAAACGAAGTCTTTTATCTGTGTTTCTTATTTGCTCTTTAGCAGCTATATATTCGGCATTTTCACTTCTATCGCCTAGTTGTGCTGCTATTTCTTTCTCTTTTACCCAGAAAGTTTTTTGTTTTAACAAAGCTTTAAACTCTTCAAGAATTTTTTCATATCCGTTTTTTGTAATTAAATCTTTTTGCATGGTGGCAATTATATTTAATTTTTTTATAAACTAGCATAAGGCATAAATTCTTCATTTTTTATAACTTTACTCTCGTAAGCGATTCTTCCACAATTTTATACTATTATTTTCGAATTTTTAACTCCAAAAAACAAGGATTATATTGCTTTTTAACTCATATGAATTTCTTTTCTTATTTTTACCAATATGTTTTTTTGTATATTTTTATCTAAATTCAAAAAAATTAGTTACAGCTTCTAAAATATTTTTAGTTGTTGCTTCTTTATTTTTTTACTCATGGTGGAATGTTATTTACTTGCCTTTAATATTAGGAAGTATGCTTTTCAACTTCTTTGTAGGTCAAGCTTTAGGTAAAAAAAGTACAAAAAAAATGCTTACTTTTGGAATTATAGGAAACGTATTACTATTAGGATATTTCAAATATACCGACTTTTTTATATCAAATTTTAATTGGGCTTTAAATAAAGATGTAGATTTATTACATTTAGCACTACCTTTGGCTATTAGTTATTTTACTTTTCAACAAATTGCTTTTTTAGTAGATTCATATAGAGGTGAGACAAAAGAGTATAATTTTTTAAATTATTCTATATTTATTACCTTTTTCCCTCAACTTTTAATGGGTCCAATAGTTCATCATAAAGAGATGATGCCTCAATTTGAAACAAAGTGGAAATTATATATAAATTGGGAAAATGTAGCTTTAGGATTTTTTATATTTGCAATTGGACTTGCAAAAAAAACATTAATTGGTGATCCACTTACTGATTATGCGCAATATGCTTTTAATAATGCAAAAGAATTATCATCAATTGAAGCTTGGTATGCCTCAACTTCTTATGTATTATCATACTATTTTGACCTTTCAGGATATGCGGATATGGCAATAGGAATTGGGAAGATGTTCAATATTGATATTCCAAAAAACTTCAATTCTCCATATAAAGCTAGAAACTTTGCTGATTATTGGAAAAGATGGCATATTACACTTTCAAGATTTTTAGGTGATTATATTTATAAAAGTTTAGGTGGAAATAAAAACCTAGTAATCGTTATGTATATGAATATTATGATTACATTTTTCGTATCTGGATTTTGGCATGGAGCTGGATGGAACTTCGTTGTTTGGGGTTTACTAAATGGTATTTTTGTTGTAATGGCACATATGATGAGAAAAGCAAACTTGAAAATGAATCTTTATTTAGCTTGGTTTTTAATGTTTATTGGTTTGATTTTAACAAGAATATTATTCGTTGCAGATTCATTTAGTGATGCTTGGTATGTAACTTATACTTTATTTGATATTTCAAATTTAAGATTTGATAATTTATATTATATTGATCCATATTTACAAAGCTTTTATTTAGTTTTAGCTCTTGGTCTTGCAGTTGGTGCAAAAAATAGTATGGAACTTGCAGAAAATTTTAAACCAAACAAAAAATATTTATTTTATACAATAATTCTTTTAACAGCTTCGCTGTTCACTTTTTCAAGTGCAAAAGAATTTTTATATTTTCAATTTTAAGGAGAAGAGATGAAAAAACAATACAAAAAATACTTTTTTTTATCAATTATTTTCACTTTACTTCTTTTTGCTTTGGGAATCGTAATCAGATATATAATTGACCCTGTTGGAATAAACAACAAAGTGAATCTTGGCTTGTATAAAGACGTAGCCTTAGCTTATAGAATTCAAAAATTTGTAGAATTAAACAAAGTTAAACCAAATACTATAATTTTAGGTGGAAGTAGAGTTCATTATCTTAATCCAAAAGATTTAGAAAAATATACAAATGATAAGGTTTATAATCTTGGACTTAGTTATGCAACACTAGAAGAGCAATACTATTTTTTAAAATATTCTATTGAACATTTTAAAATAAAAAATGTTGTGATTGGATTAAATTTATATCCATTTAGTGAAGTTTTAGAAGATAATTCAAGTGATTTTGATAGAGATTTATTTGAAGATGGTTTTACTATTTTTAATCAAATCAAACACTATTTAGATTTACCTTTATTTAAATATTTAAAATATGCCTATAAAAATGAATATACGGAACCTTTTTATAAAGATGGTGCGATTACTGCTTATCATCAAAGTATTGTATTAAAAAATAACTCTTGGGAAAAAAGAAAAGAAAACTCTTATGAAGGTTATTATAAAAAGTATGCAGACTATTTAGAATGGGGAGAAACTGGTTTAAACTACTATAAACAAATGGTTCAATTATGTAAAGATAATAATGTAAATTTAAAAGTATTTACAACAGCTATTAATGTATCTCAACTTCAAATACTTGAAGACTTAGGCAAAATGGACATCTATTATAAATGGAAAGATGAACTTGCTAAAATAGAGCCTTATTATGATTTTATGACTATTAATAGTGTTACAAAAAATGATGATTATTTTATTGATACTTCACATATAAAACAAGAGTTTGGTTATTTATATTTTGCTAGAATCTTTGAAGATAAATCTGTTGATGTACCAAAAGATTTTGGAATAAAAATAGAAAAAAAGGAATTTTAATTTGCCTTATATAAAAAAAGAGTTTAAAACAATAAAAGGGAAAAAAATTGAAGATTTTTTACTTCAAGATATTTCTTTAGATTCAAAACTTCTTTTAACTCTTTTAGAAAAAGGTAAAATCACAGATGAAAATAATAAAAGACTTCAAAAAAATCAAATCATAAAATCAGATTTTATTTATATTGTGATTTTTGAAGCACAAACAAAAGGTTTAAAACCAATTTTTGACTCTTTTCATTTTGCTATTTTTGATAAACCAAGTGGAATTATGGTTCATCCTTCAAGCCATCAAATTGGTATTTATACGCTTTTGGATGAAGTTAAATACTATTGCGGAAAAGATGCTTCACTTGTTCATAGAATCGATGCAGAAACTTCTGGTTTAGTGTTAGTTTCTAAAAATCCTTTTAGTGATATGGTTTTAAAAAATATGTTTGAAGAAAAACTTTATAACAAAAAATATAAAGCCTTAGTTGAAGGTGAAATAAAAAAAGAGTTGGAAATAAATACTCCAATTACAAATGATACTGGTTTAATAAAAATAAAAATGAAAACCGATATTAATGGAAAAGAATCAACAACAATTATAAGACCTCTTTCTTATGATAAAAAAACAAATCAAACTTTTCTTGAAGCTATTCCACTAACAGGAAGACAACATCAAATTAGAGTTCATTTAAATTCTATTGGTCATAAAATTATAGGTGATCCTATTTATGGAACAAGTGAAGATTTTACAAATGAATTTTTAAAAAATAATATTTCAGATGAATTAAGAATCAAAACAACAAAGTCATCTAGACTTATGCTTCAAGCCGATTATTTGGAATTTGAATTTTTAAATAATATTTACATCTTTAAATCAATGCAAAAAATACAAAAAACCTAGTATAATATCAAATAAATAGAATTTTAAATTATTAAGGGTTTTAGTGGAACATAAAGAACAGCAAATATTAAGCATTATAAAGTATTCTCCCTCTGTATTTATAATATTATTATCATTTGCTCTTACCTTATTTTTCTATTTTGATAATAAAAGAAGTTTTTTAGAAGAAAAAGTAAGTATTGAAAAAAATCATATCACTGAAAATAAAGAAATTATAAAAGATGAAGTATATAGAGCTTATAGTTTTATAGAAAACTTACAAAATCAAACAGAAATCGAATTAAAAAATTCTATAAAAAATAGAGTTTATGAAGCTCACTCAATTATGAATGCAATATATAATAAATATAAAGATAAAAAATCAAAAGAAGAAATACTAGAAATAATAAAAACTTCCCTTCAAGATTTAAGATATAACAGCAATCGAGGTTACTTTTTTATTGTTGATAATAAAGGTGTAAGTATTTTACAACCTTCAAACAAAAATTTTGAAAATAAAAGCTTATTTGAATACAAAGATGTAAACGGTTATAAACTAATGCAATCTGTTGTAAAAGCAATAAATGAGAAATCAGAAAGATTTGATGAATATTATTGGAAAAACCCAAATAGCACCCAAGAAAGTTCTAAAAAAATATCTTTTTATAAATCTTTTACTCCTTTAAATATTGCTATTGGAAGTGGTGAATATATAGAAGATTTTGAAAAAGAGATTCAAAAAAAAGCACTAGAACACATGGATTTAATGCATTTTGGTAAAAATAATTATATCTTTATTATAAATTATGATGGAATATATTTAAGTCATATAAGACCTGAATATATAGGAAAACCAGCATCAATAAATAATGATACAGTAGATATAGAAAAAATAATTAGTGATTTGATAAAAATTAGTAAAGAAGGTGAAGGTTTTTATTCATACATTCAAAATAAAAAACCAGATACAAATCTACCTACAAAAAAAGTAAGTTTTGTAAAAGGTTTAAATAATTGGGGATGGATTATTGGAACTGGTTTTTATGAAGATGAAGTGAACAAAGTATTACAAGAACGAGAGAAAGAAATAGATGAGAGATTTGATAAATATGTTAAAGATATTTTATTGATTTCAATCTTTTTAACACTTGTTTTACTGTTTATATCAAAATACATATCTAAATTTTTAGAAAATAAATTTCTTGACTATAAAAAAGAGATTGAAAAAAGACAAAGTATCTTACACCAACAATCAAAAATGGCAGCAATGGGTGAAATGATAGGTAATATTGCACATCAATGGCGACAGCCTTTGTCAACCATCTCAGCTTCTGCAACTGGCGTTTTAATAAGTAAAGATTTAGGAGTATTAGAAGATTCTTTATTAAATGACTCTTTGCATAAAATAAATAAATCAGCACAATACTTATCTAAAACCATAGATGATTTTAGAAATTTCTTTAACCCAGAAAAAATTAAAAATAAGTTCTTACTAAAAGATACTATGAAAATCACTTCTGAGTTAGTGTCAGCACAATTCAATTCTCAAAATATTGAAATTATAGAAAATATTGAAGATATAGAGATAAATAGTTATGAAAATGAATTAATACAAGCATTGATAAATATTTTAAATAATGCAAAAGATGCATTAAAAAGCAAAGAACAAAAGTTAGATAAAAAACTAATTTTCATTGATATTTATAAGTCAAAAAAAGAACTTGTAATTAAGATAAAAGATAATGCTGGTGGAATATTAGATGAGAATATTAATAAAATTTTTAATCCATATTTTACTACTAAAGGAAAAGCCGAAGGTACTGGAATTGGCTTATATATTACAGAAGAGATCATTGTTAGACATCTAAATGGTCAATTAATGGTTAAAAATAAAGAATATATATATGAAAATATTTCATATATAGGTGCCGAGTTCACAATTACAGTTCCTCTTTAGAATAATTATAACTTATTATTATAATTGATTCATATCATTTTATAATATTTAGTATTCTTATAAACTGCAAAAAACCAAAAAGGTGAGCAGATGAAAATTATATTAATACTTATATTTATACTTTTAAATATACAAGCAGAACAAGCGTTAGATAGTAGTACTTGTAAGGGATGTCATCCTACAATTTACAGTGAATTTTATAATTCATCCCATAAAAAATCATCAATTTTTGAAAATAAAGTTCATAAAGGAATGTGGGATTTACATCCTGATAAACAAAAAGAATCTTATAGTTGTGCAAAATGTCACACTCCAACTGATTTAGAACTTCTTAAAAATTTAGAAGAAAATAAAAAAGCTCTTCCTGAAGAAAATAATATCCATGCCCAAGAAGGAATCTCTTGTATTTATTGTCATAGTATAGAAAATGTTGAAGCACATTCCCAATCAAATACAAATAAATCCACATTAAAAGAAAAAGTTTTTTTCTCTGCAAATGAAAAAAATAAAGATCAAAAAAATAAAGAATTCAAAGATGAAGTATCTTTATTTGGAATGATGAAAGAAAAATCAGGCTCACCATATCATAAAATAGACTATTCAAATGAAAATTTCTACACAGGAAAAATGTGTATGGGTTGCCATTCTCATTTACAAAATGAAAGTGGTTTTGATTTATGTAGAGTTGAAGAAAAAGGAGCTATTAGTGAAGAGACTAACTGTATTTCTTGCCATATGCCAAAAATTGCTGGAAGTGCAACTTCAATAAAAATCACAAAAGAGCATAGATTTCATGGCTTTGCAAGTGGTTCTAAAAATCAAGAACTATTATCAGAATATGTAAAAGTTGATTTTATTCAAAATGAGAAGAAATTTGAAATATCAATTAAAAATGAAGCGAGTCATAATTTATTTTTACAACCTTTAAGATTAGCACAATTACGTGTGAACATTTTAAGAGACAATAAAAATATTGAATTAAAAACAGAAGAATTTGCAAGAATCATAGGAAAAGATGAAAAACCAACTATGCCATGGATTGCCAATAGTGAAGTAAAAAACAGTATGATAAAAGCAAATGAAAAAAGAATCATAAATTATAATTTTGAGCTTAAAAAAGATGATAAAATTGAAGTTATTTTTGGATATTTCACTGTTAATCCTAAAATGATTGAAAAACTCAATCTTCAAGATGATGAAGAAAGTAAAAAATTCAACATAATTTTTAATAAATTCTTTTATGCAAAATAAGAGATT
>JAGOIF010000008.1:0-41318 GCA_017995775.1 Aliarcobacter sp. | reverse complement strand
ATTGGAGCTTAACAATTATTAATTGTAACAACTTAAAGATTATTTTTTGATTACCTTTTAATAATCTAAAGCATACTCTTTTGGTAAAATAATATTGTAGCTTTTACTAAGTGTTTTATTTGTTTTTGAGAATATTATTGAATTTGCAAACATATTTCCGCACAAAACAATATCTTTTGCTTTTGTCTCTTTTGCAATTTCATTTACATAATTACAAATAAATTCACTTATGCTTTCATAAAATGAATAAACCAAAGTTATATTATCAACATCAGCCATCTTGTATGCCATAATAGATTGAACTATTCTTCTATAGTCTAAGTAGTTTACCCCATCAATATTTACAAGCTTCATATCGATTTGAATCCCACTTGTCATACTTGTATTTAATGCCATATCTTCAAACTCTTTTGAACTATTTATTCCTAAAACCTTTGCGCACATATTTATGATTGACTCAAAACCATTTGTATTTTGGGGAACTTCTCCTTCTAATACAAATGGGAATTTTTTACTATAATTACTAATTAATCTAGCACAATGTTCATCAATATCCGCAATTTCTTCAAAGCAATTTTTTATGTTATTGTGAATATTTGCAATTGTAATAATCTGTTTTAATCCCTTTGTTGGAATATTTATAGAAATTGAGCTATTAGAGCTATTTTGTGAAAAATAAACTCCAATAGTTGAAATTATTCTTTTTGAAGTTTGTGCTAAAATGGCTTTATAAACTCCACCATTATCATCAAAATACTCTTTTGAAGAGTTATATTTCTTATTTGCTACAAAATCATACTTAGGAAAAAGCCCTTTATCTCCACTGATTATTAAGTTTTCATCTTTTATATATGTGATTTTTAATCCATCTTGATAAACCTCATCATTTACATATAAAACAAAATTAATTCCATTTTCTTTTAAAGCTTTTGCAAATAATACTGTCTCTTTATCATCAGGAATTTTTGCATAAATATAACTTGTAGAAGAGAATTCTTTATTAGCATTTTTCAGCATTTTAAATTTTATTTTTACTAAAGGTCGTTCAATTGAGCAAAGAAGTTGAAAATCTTTAACATTTATATCAAAAATTTCTTCTACTTTACTCATATCTGTAATTAGTAGTTTAACTTCAAAACCCCTATTTTCAAACTCTTCTCTTATTGTTTTATTTGGTAAAAAGTAATCTTTAGAACCATTATGTGTTTCAAACTTTGAAACTCCGCCTTTTGTGATTTTTATAATATCATTTAAAAAATCAATATGATTTTCTTCAATAATATTTTTTATTGCATCATTTGTAAGAAGTGATAAGTTCTGTTTTATCTCAAAATCTTTTATCTCTTCTAAACTTTCATCATATTCTTCAATAACATATGATTTTCCAATAAAAATTGAAACAGGAAGTTTTTTTCCTAATAGGGCAAAAAAACTCTCTATTGCATCTGCTTCTTCTTCAAGAATTATTAATATAAAACCTTTATATTGTTTACACAAGGCATTTACTTTTGCCTCTTTTATTAAATCTTCTATTATATATTTGAAATATAAATTTGTTGTATTAAACTCTATTTTATAAATTAATTGCATGGGTGAAATCTTCTTCGTTTGGAATTCTTGTTAAATGTTCGCCATTGTAACTACCTATCATACTTTTTACAATGTCAGGAATCAATATATTTTTTACTTTTGTAGCTTTTATACCTAAGCTTTCTATCTCTTTTATACCATTTAAAATAAACTCTTCAAATTTATCTTCCATTGTAGCAGTTAGCCCTATTCCTACACTTATTATATCTTTTGGAATTATTCCTATAATTGTTACATTTGCATAGGAATCTAAAACAGAAACAATTTCTAACATTTCTACAATTTCAACTTCATGGGCTGTTTTTCTATAAGTTCCCAGTCCTAAAAGTACATCAGATGGAAGTCTATAAATACTTCCCACCTCATCTTCAATAGACACAGTATCTAAAATAATAACATTGTCATATTCTTGAAAATATGTCATTAGTTTAAATCCTAATGTTCCACCATCAATGATTTCTAAATCTTTATCATCAAACTTATAATTTTGACTAATATACTCAGCAGCATAAATACCAATACCTTCATCCTTAAAAAGCATATTTCCCACACCAATTACAATATTTTTCTTTTTCATAATTACACCTTCAAATTAAAAGGGGCATTTAACCCCTTTTATCTTCTTATTTTTCTTCTTCTCTTACAAATTTGCTACCACCAACAACAATGGAAATATCACCTTCTCTCCAGAAAATTGTTCTCCAAACTTGATAATAAATATGACACATAACCCAAACTAAAATTAAATACATTGAGGTATGATGAGCAATTCTAACTCCCATATTTCCACCAAAAACTTCAAGTGTCCAATCAGTTGCAAGATGTAACATTGCAGGCCACCAAGCACCTATTGAACTTATTCCTGAGGCTAAACCATGAACATAAAGTTGAAGTCCGCTTAATAGCATAAATACAAGTAATAAGTGAAAGATTGTAAAAAATACAATGTTATAAGAATCACTGTGAGATGAATCAAAGTTTTTTCTTCTATTAAAAGTAATTAAATTTAAAAAAACTTCAAAAAACTCTTTTATATTTGTCCAAGTTGGAATTAGCTTTTTATATGGTTTTTCAAATCTTGAAAAGAAATATAAATAAGCTATTAAAATAGCTGTTACATCAAAGATAATTGCAACAATAAAATGCCCCCATCTATTCCAAGCCATTACATACTTATCCACAGCAGGATCAGCAATAAAAGTTTGATAATAAGGGTGACCTATATATAAACCGGTTATGACAGCAACTACCATACAAATAACATTTAGCCAATGTACGATTCTCATAGTTCCTGTCATTCTTTTAACCTCTTTAATCTTAGGCACGGCTTGTTCCTCCAATTGGATCTACTTTATAAACACCTAATTCTTTACCATTTGTATCAATAATATGCACAGCACAAGCAATACATGGATCAAAACTATGAATTGTTCTTAAAATTTCAAGTGGTTGATCTGGATTTGCTACTTTTGTACCAATTAATGATGACTCATAAGCACCTAATCTTCCTTTATAATCTCTAGGAGCTGCATTCCAAGTTGATGGAACAACAGCTTGATAGTTTGCTACTTTTCCATCTTTAATTTTAATCCAATGTCCTAATCCACCCCTTGGAGCTTCTTCCATACCAAAACCTTGAGCATCTTTAGAAACATTGTCAAAATTAAATTCTGTCCAAGTTGATAAATCACCATGGGCAACATTTGAAGCTAATTCATCAATCCACGTCATCATAATATCAACCATAAGTTCAGTCTCAATAGCTCTGGCAGCTGTTCTACCTACTGTTGAAAATAAAACTTTTATAGGCAAATTTCCATTTTTTAGAAAAGTTGTTACATATTTTGAAATTCTTTCATCACCTCGTGCAACTCCAACTATCATCCTTGCAAGTGGGCCTACTTCCATTCTTTCATCATCATAAAGTGGTGATTTAATCCAAGAATACTTATTTTTTGTATCTAAATAAGCAATGTTGTCTTCTTTTCTAGCAAATCCAGTATATGCGGGTTTTGTAACTCCATCATAAGGGTGTAAGTTTGTAGTTCCTTCATACCAAGCATGGGTTACATCTTCTGTAATTTTTGTTTGGTCAATATCAAAAACTTTTGTTAAATCTCTATTTTTAACAATTCCTGATGGAAATAATTTAGAAGATTCATAAAAAGGTAAATCATCTTGATTAAACCCTCCATAACACATATAGTTTCCAATTCCACCACCAATTCCTTCTAGTGCTTCATCAGCATACATAGTTCCAGCCATATAAACATCTGGTAAATATGATTGTTTTGTAAACTTTTGAGCTTTTTTTAGAATTTGTTTAAATTCAGCAATTCTTGCAGGATTTTTAATATCTTGAACACAAGTTACTCCACCTACAACAAAAGATTGTGGATGTGGATTTTTACCACCAAAAATAGCCATCATTTTTGCTAATTCTCTTTGTAATTCTAAAGCATCTAAATAGTGAGAAAGTCCAATTAAATTTTGCTCAGGAGTTAATTTAAATCCTTTTGATCCCCAATAAGCATTTCCAAAGATTCCTAGTCTTCCTTGTTTTACATATCTTGTAACTCTACTTTGAACTTCTGAATAAACATCTTCATTTGCATTCCATGGTTTTTGTCCTGAAAGTGCTGCCCACTTTTGTGCTTCTATTACAGTTTTTTTAGGATCTGCTTCTAAAGCTTTTGTAATATCAACCCAGTCAAGTGCATGTAAATGATAAAAATGAACAATATGATCATGTAAATATAAAGCACCTTGAATTAAGTTTCTAACTAGTCTTGCATTTTTAGGAATCGTAATATTAAAAGCATGCTCAACAGCTTCAATACTTCTTTGATAGTGAGTTCCTGTACAAACTCCACAAATTCTCATTGCTAATAAACCACAATCTCTTGGGTCTCTTCCTTTTAGAATCTCTTCTATTCCTCTAAACATAGTTGAAGAAGAAAAGGCATCAACTACAACATTATTTTCATCGATGATTGCTTCGATTCTAAGATGTCCTTCAATTCTTGTAATTGGATCTATTACTAAGTGTTTGTTTGCCATTATTTTTCTTCCTCTACATTTGATTTTTTACCAGCAATGGCTGATGCTACTGCGTGAACTCCAATACCAACAGCAGTTGCTGTTAATAATCCTAAACCAAACTCATCAACAGTTTTCTCAACTCCACCAGTTGGTGCTTTGATTTTTGCATCTGCCATTGGTCTTTCATAGGCATATTTATCCCAAAAATCTGGCTCAGAACATCCAATACAACCTCGACCTACACCAATTGGCCAGTTTGTACCTTCGTTATATCTAATGATTGAACAGTTATTAAAAGTCATTGGACCTTTACATCCAACTTTGTATAAACAGAAGTTGTTTTTAGCTCCCTCATCTCCCCACTCTTCTACGAATTCACCAGCATCAAAATGTGCTCTTCTTTCGCAGTTATCATGAATTCTATAACCAAATGCAAATTTTGGTCTTAAAAGTGAATCAAGTTCTGGAATTTGCCCTGTTAATACATAATGTAAAATAACACCAACCATATTTGCAGGATTAGCTGGACAAGCTGGAATATTTACAATTGGCTTACCTTTTACTAAATCCATAACCCCAACAGCACCTGTTGGATTTGGTGCAGCTGCTGGAACTCCTCCAAATGTTGCACAAGTTCCCACAGCCACAACAGCTGCTGCATCTTTTGCCATTCTTATTAAGTGATCATGGAATGTTTCACCCATAGCTCCAATTGTTCCATATTGACCATTCATAGCCATAGGAATTGCACCTTCTACAAAAAGTAGATATTTATCTTTATAAAGATGAACAGCTTCTTCTAGTTGCTTATCTGCATCATGTCCAGCACATGCCTGTAAAGTTTCGTGATACTCTAAACTTAATACATCAAAAAGTAAATCATCAACTGTTGGAGCTGAACTTCTTAAAAGTGCTTCTGAGTTTCCAGCACAATCTTGTAACTCAATCCAAATAACAGGAACTCTATTCATAAGTTCAGTAGCTTCTGCTACAAGTGGAGCAAACATAGGAGGAAGCATAAGTGTAGCAGTTGTAGCACTAACCCACTTCATAAAATCTCTTCTATTTACGCCTTCACTCTCTATAATATCCATCATATCAACTTCTTTAAGTGCTGGTTGTGCTCTTAAATCTGATAACCTTTGTTTTGCTTTTTCAAATAATGAGTTGTAATATTTGTCACCCTTATTTGTTTCAATTCTTCCTGATTTTTGTGTAAAAACTTTTTTTACCATCTCTGTTGAATCAATCATATTTTTCACTCCTTAAAATGAATGCTCATTTACTTATTGTAAATTAACAATATAAAACTTATTATTTACTTAATGAGAAAAGCCCCAAAATAGCATTAAAATAGCTTTTTTATTTCAACAAAATGATGATAATAGTATATATGGGATTTTATATGAATGATTATTCATATTTGTATTTTATAATAAAAAATTTTATTTAAAAATATTTTTAAAGAATTTTTTAAATTGTTACAAATATAAACAATTTAGTGGGTAGTACAAACAGAACAAACGTCAAAACTTCTAAGAACAATCTTAGCAAGTTCAATAGATGGTGTCCCAATTATTGCTTTTTGGGCTACTCCTTTTTCTTTTTTACTAGCAGGTCCTAAATTCCAAACAGTAGGAGTAATAACATCATATTTTGATATTTTTCCTTTTTCAATGCTTATATTATGATACAAAGAACCTCTTGCCGCTTCTATTACGGAAATTCCATTTGCTTGTTCTATATCTCTTAAATCAAATTTAGGTTTGATAAAAGATTCTTCACTTATATCAACTTTTTTTATTAATTCTTTTGTATTTTGCAATAAATGGGCTAACTCATCCATTCTTGCTAATATTCTTGTAAAAGAAGAATCATTATATGTTTTATGAATATCTTTTATAAATTTTCTATTTGATATTATGGCTCTAGCTAATGGTCCTGTTTCAAAGAAATCATTATCATAGGATACAGTTTTGCACCAATTATTTTTTTTATTACTATTTTCATTTTCCAATAAAAAAATATGTTCACTGCTCTCTTTTATCTTTGATAAATCTAGTTTATTTATTAATCTTTGTCTTATTTTTCCTGTTTCAAATAAAGATGATGTTCCTAAAGTTATAAATCTATCATGGGATTTTCCATAAATTTCTAGGGAATATTTAAAAGATAAATCTCTAAAGTATCCTAAATCTGCTCTTAATTCTTGTAAATCTTTTTCACTATTAAAAGATAAATATTTATCAAAATCAACTCCACTTAATGATTTTTCAAAAAATCTAATTGCACTATCCATATAGTTTTGCATGGAAGTTAATTCAAGTAAAGTAGGATCACATACAACTCCCCCTGGCATCATATATGAAGTATGAGGCCATTGACCTCCAATTATTGCTAAGGCTTTTATAGTTTCACTGGCTGTCTTACAAGATTCTAACCATCTAGTTCCTTTTAAAGGAGCATAAATTCCTAAGTCATTTGTATCTAGTTTAATAATATCAGGAAGAATAAACATATAAAACCATTTTATATGAGAATCAATTATTTCAATATTCAAACCAATTTCTCGTAATAATTTTGCTTTATTACTCACATGTAAAGGTTCATTTATATTTTCATACATATTTTCTAAAGCCTCAACCGTAGCTTTTAGATGAGCTTGTCCACAAATTCCACAAATTCTTGGAGTATAAATAAGCGCATCAAGTGGAGATTTTCCTTCTAAGATATATTCAAAACCTCTGAAATTTAAAAAATCAATTTTTACATCACTTACAAGATTATTTTCCCAGCTACAAGACAATTTTGCTTCACCTTCAATTCGTTCAATTATTTCAACTGTTTTCATATTTAATCCATAAGTTTTTTGTTTAATCTATCTATTTTAAAAGTTTTTGCAATTCCAGTAATTGACAAATAAGCTCGTTTTGAAATACCAAGGGGAACATCTAAAGGTATTCCAATATTTTTTTTAGTTTCTAACATATTTTCTCTTGGAAAATCACTTTCAGTACATCCAATACAAGGCATTCCTACTCTTGTTTTTGAACTTATATCATTCCATAAAATTTTATTACAAGAACTATGTGTCATAGGACCACGACAACCTTGTTCATAAAATAAACATCCCTCTTTTTCTCCAAAAGAACCTTCAACTTTCCACTCAAAATACTCATTTCTTGTACATCCATGATGAGCTAATGTGCTATATAGTTCTTTTGGTCTTTTTTGCTCATCAAGTTGCATTTTCCCATAATTTTTCAAAGTAAATAAAGTTTGAAGTATCCATTCAGGATGAACAGGACAACCTGTTAGATTTATAATATTGTGTTCTAGGTTTATTAATGCTTCTTCATTTATAGAGTTATTAATCCCACAAATATCACTATTTTGTGTGAATTTTGCGTGAATTCCTCCATTTGAAGCGCAAGAACCAACTGCTATTATATGTTTTGATTTTAATGCTAATTTATTTAAAATATTAAAAGTAGAATCATTTGAGATTGAGAAAAAGTTTTCATTTGCTGAAATTGCTCCTTCAATAAGTAAAAAATCTATTTTTTCATTTTGAAGTAAAACATCATTCAAACTTTTATCTATTGTTAGGCTTGGATGATAAATAAGATCAAAGCTATCAAAAAGTAGCTCCAATCTTGAAGCATTTGCACTTAATAATGAATGGGTATTTCCATTACACGTAATTGCTGCAAACCAAACAATAGTTGGTTTTTTTTTACTCGTCATACTTTAATGCTCGATATATATTATCAGCAACAGCATCACTGTATGATAATAAATCCTTAGGCAAAACGTTTTCACCACTTAAAAAAGCAAATCCACCTAAACATCCCATTAACATTCCAAAAGCTGGGAAAAAATCTTGTTCTCTAAACTCTTTTTTTTGTGCACCTTCATCAAGTAAAATCATAACTTCAGTTACAAACTCTCCAACACATAAAAAACCTTCACAACCTTGTTTAAATACCTCTCTATTTGATAAATAAACTCTTAAAAAATATTCAATAATTTCAGGTGATTTTTGAACATTTTCTAAATATTTTTTTACAAAAACATATATCTTTTCTTTTGAAGTAATTTCCATATTATTAACTTCTCGTAATTCAATAGCTAAAATATTTGTAGAGTATTTAATAGCAAATTTTGCTAATTCTTCTTTTGAAGAAAAATAGTTGTACATATTTCCAACACTCATTTTCATAGCTTTTGCAATATCAGGAATTGTTGTATTATAAAAACCTTTTTGTGAAAAAAGTTTTAAAGCATTTTCTATAATAGTATTTTTTTTTGTTTCTTTTAAATTAGAAATAACTTATCCTTTAATAATCATTATTTTTGTGAATAGTAATATACTTAAGATTAAAACTTCTCTTTTATTAATTTATAATTTCTATAATAGTTTAGAATCTGCATTAAAAGTAATGCTACTATTCCCATAATCCAATATAAAAACCATTGGGAAATCATACCAATAAATCCATCTTCCATAAAATAATCCACTACTTGAAATATAAGAAAAAAAATAATTGTTGTTTGTAATGAAAAACCACTATTTTTATTAAAATCAGTAAGCTCATAATTCTTTAATTTAAATCGAAAATAGAAAAAAACAGCTGTAATTGGAATCAAAGACAAAATACTCAAATATTCACCTTTAATTATCTCAATAGTTTTATTTTCTCCTAAGATAGTTAAATAAACAGCAATAATAGCAATAAAACTTAAGCTAAAAAGAGCACTATGTTTTAAAATCATATTTTTCTAACAGAAATTGATTGTTTTTTCATTTTATATAATTCCTCTGCTTCATTTAAAAATTCATCATAATCTAAAACTTCAAAATTATCATCAAAAAAGCTTAATAATTCATCTTTTTTTAGTAAAAAATCACTATTTGAAGGTGCTTTTTCATTTACTTCATCATCCATATATGTTTCTATAAAAAGAATTCCATCTTGTTTAAGAGCCATTTTTAATTTAGGAATAAGTTTTCTATCTAAAAAATTTGTCATAACAATTAAATCATAAGAATTATTAGGTATTTCATATACATCTAAATCTACAAGATTACAAGTTATATTTTTAATACCTTTACTTTTAAGAGCATCAAGAGCAACACTTGAGATATCTAATGCCTCAACATCAAAACCTTTTGATGCAAGATATATAGAGTTTCTACCAGCTCCAGAAGCGATATCCAAGGCTTTTTTACCTTTTGCTTTTTGAACTATTTGCATTAGCTTTTTACTAACTTCTCTTGTTTGCAATAAAGAAGGTATTTCTTTATATTTTTTATTCCATTTTATTTCATCTTTTTGTGCCATATAATCTCTTTTATTTTTATATTTAAACAAAAAAAGGGGAAAGGCAAAGCCTCTCCCCTTTCTTATAACAGATAATAATATTATCTTGAAGTTACAAGAGTTTTTAAATCTTCTTTTGTAACTTGGTGGAAGTTTAAGTATTTATAAACTCCATCTTTATTGCTAGCGTTAATTTTTCTAGAAACAATTTCCATATATTCTGCAACAGATGGTAATCTTCCTAAAAGTGCAGTAACAGCAGCAACTTCAGCAGAACCTAAATAAACTTGAGAACCTTTTCCTAGTCTATTATCAAAGTTTCTTGTAGAAGTTGAGAATACAGATGCTCCTTCACTTACTTGCGCTTGGTTACCCATACATAATGAACAACCAGGAATCTCTATTCTAGCTCCTGCTGCTGCAAATAATGCATAGTATCCCTCTTGAGTTAATTGAGCTTCGTCCATTTTAGTTGGAGGTGCAATCCATAATTTTGCTTTAGCAGCACCTTCACCTTTTAAAACTTCACCAAGTGCTCTAAATAATCCAATATTTGTCATACAAGAACCTACGAATACTTCATCAATATTTTTTGGTCTTTTATCATCAGCTAAAATTTCACCTAATGTAGCAACATCATCTGGATCATTTGGACAAGCTAAAATTGGTTCTTTAATATTATCAAGATTGATTTCGATTGTAGCTAAATACTCAGCATCAGCATCTGGTTGTAATAATTGAGGGTTTTTAATCCACTCTTTCATTTTATCAGCTCTTCTTTGTAAAGTTTTAGCGTCTGCATAACCTTCTTCAACCATTTTTTCAATTAATGCGATATTTGAAGATAAATACTCAATAATTGGTTCTTTGTTTAATTGAACAGAACAAGCAGCTGCTGATCTTTCTGCAGATGCATCTGATAATTCAAACGCTTGCTCAACTTTTAAGTCTGGTAAACCTTGAATTTCAATAATTGTTCCAGCAAAAATGTTTTTCTTACCTTTTTTCTCAACAGTTAATAAACCATCTTTAATTGCTTGGTGTGGAATAGCATTTACTAAATCTCTTAAAGTAATTCCTGGTTGCATTGTTCCTGTAAATTTAACTAAAACAGACTCAGGCATAGTTAAAGGCATCATTCCTGTAACTCCTGCGAATGCAATAAGTCCAGATCCAGCAGGGAAAGAAATACCAATTGGGAATCTTGTATGTGAATCTCCACCAGTTCCTACAGTATCTGGTAAACATAATCTATTTAACCATGAGTGAATAACACCGTCACCTGGCTTAAGAGTAACTCCACCTCTTGAATTGATGAAATCTGGTAATGTATGTCTTAATTTAATATCAGCTGGCTTTGGATAAGCAGCAGTATGACAAAATGATTGCATAACCATATCAGCACCAAAAGATAGTGCAGCTAATTCTTTAATCTCATCTCTAGTCATTGGTCCTGTTGTATCTTGAGATCCTACAGTTGTAGCGATTGGCTCAACATACATACCTGGCTTGATACCTTCAACACCACAAGCACGTCCTACCATTTTTTGAGCTTGAGTATAACCTTTACCATTATTAGCTGGTTGTTCTGCTGCGATAAATGCATCAGATGCACCTAATTTTAATGCTTCTCTAGCTTTTGCAGTTAAACCTTTTCCAATAATTAATGGGATTCTTCCACCTGCTCTCATTTCGTCTGTTAATGTATTTGGAGCTAATTTAAATTCAGAAACTACTTTTCCGTCTTTTTCTATAACACCAGCGTATGGTTTTAATACGATTACATCACCTGTTTCTAAAGCATCAACTGAAGCTTGAATTGGTAAACAACCTGAATCTTCTGCAGTATTAAAGAAAATTGGAGCAATGATAGAACCAATTACAACTCCACCTGTTCTTTTATTTGGAACACCTGGAATATCTCTTCCCATGTACCATTGAACTGAGTTGATTCCTGATTTTCTTGAGCTTCCAGTTCCAACAACATCACCTACGTATGCTAAAGGATGACCTTTTTCTTTAAGTTTTTCCATCATTTCTAATGGCTTTTCCATTCTTGATTGTAACATTGCAGTTGCATGTAAAGGAATATCTGATCTTGTGAATGCAACAGTTGCAGGAGATAAATCATCTGTATTTGTTTCACCAGGAATTTTATATACAGTTAAAGTCATTTCTTCTTCTAAAGCTGGCTTATTTGTAAACCATTCAGCATTTGCCCAAGATTCAATAATCTCTTTAGCTTTTGCATTTCCAGCATCCATTAATTCTTTAACATCATTAAATGAGTTATAAACTAAAATAGTATTTTTTAATTCTTTAGCAGCAGCATCTGCAACTTCAGGAATTTTTAACGCTTCAACTAATGGAGATACGTTAAATCCACCCATCATTGTTCCTAAAATTTCAATAGCTTTTACTTTTGAAATTACAGAACATGAAACTTTACCTTGAACAATGTCATTTAAAAATGCAGCTTTAACATATGCCGCATCATCAACACCTGGGTTAATTTTGTTTGTAAATAAATCTAAACAGTATTCAGCTTCTACAACAGGATTAGCTTTTAATAACTCTACTAATTGTGCAGTTTGTTCAGCAGTTAAAGGTAATGCAGGTAATCCACCCTCATTAATTCTCTCTTGCGAATGCGCTTTATAATTTGCTAATAAACTCATATAATATCTCCTCTTTATTTTTAGAAAGTTGAGTTATTATATCACAAAGAAAAAAATTAGTATGTACAATTTTTGTAAAGAATTGTACAAGTTTTAAAATCTGGGAATGAAAGTTACAATTAATCTAATTACTATCGATAAGATAAAGTTATATATAAACAATAAATATAAAATTATTTTGCATATGTACAATTTTTGTACAATCTCTTTATTATTTGTTCAATATTTTTTGAGTATATTTATTGAACTAATTTAATAAAAAAATAAGAGTAAATAATGATAAAAGAACTAGAAAAAAAATTACATAAAGAGATTCCTTTAACCAATTTTATGCAATTAAAAGTAAGTAATTATGATGAAAATGAATTAGTAACAACAGCTCCTCTTGATGTAAATATAAATGATAAGGGTACAGCTTTTGGTGGAAGTTTAGCAACAATTTGCATTATTTCTGGCTGGAGTTTATCTTGGTTGATTTCAAAAGAGTTAGGATTTGATTCTAATAATATTGTAATTATAAAAAATGAGCACTCATATAAAAATCCTGTAACAAAAGATATTATTTGTTACACAAAAAAACCTTCAAAAGAACAAATTGAGATTTTAAAAGAAAAATTACAAACAAAAAAAAGTGCATCAATTAAAATTTATTCAAAAATAATTGAAGATAATAAAGTTTGTGTAGAGTTTGAAGGATATTATGTGATTAAAATATGAGTAAAATTAGCTACTAAAAAATAAAAATAGTAAATTCCCTACACTTTTTTGATAAAAAAATTATTAACTTATTTTATTTGTTATACTTGAATTTATCAAATTTAAAGTTTATTGCAAAGGAGAACATATGAATACTTATGACTTTAAAACATACAATGAACTTTTTTCTTATATATCAAATACTTACGATAATAAATATTTTTTAAACTATTTATCAAATGGAAAATATAAAAATATTTCAAACAGTGATTTTAGAAATAAAGTTATTTGTCTAAGCCTTGCCCTAAAAGATTTAGGTATAAAAAAAGGTGATACAGTTGGTATTTTTGCAAAATCAAGCGCATTTTGGTTGATTTTTGATTTTGCTATTCATGAAGTTGGAGCCATTAGTGTTCCTATTTTTGCAAATATCTCAAGTGAAAATCTTAACTTTGAAATAAAAGATTCGAACATGAAATATATGTTTATTGATTCAGAAGAAAGACTAAAAGATATTGAAGAAAAAAATTCTGATTTAATTTTTATTACTCATAACTTTTGTATAAAAGAATCAAACTTTTATAACTTTGATGAGATTTTAGTAATCGGACAACAAATTTGTGATTCAAAAGGATTTTCAAATTATATTGCAAATGAAGATGATATTTTTTCTATTGTTTACACAAGTGGAAATACAGGAACACCAAAAGGCGTAATGTTAAGTCACAAAAACATAATCTCACAACTTCACGATATAAATTCTTTAATAAATCTTGATTCAAAAGAAATAGCTTTATCTGTTCTTCCCCTTGCACATATATTTGAAAGAACTGTTATGAGTTATTATTTAAGTCGTGGTCTTAGTATTTATTTTATTGATGACATAACAAATATATCAAATTTATTAAAAGTTGTAAAACCTACTATTATTACAGCCGTTCCAAGACTTCTTGAAAAAATATTTAATAAAATTAAATCACAAATTTCTCAAAAACCATTTATAAGTAGAGCCCTTGCATCTTTTGCTTTTAAATATGCGTTAAATGAAAACTTGAACAAAAATTCTCTTTTATTTAAGATCTATGACAAAATAATATATTCAAAATTTAGAGAAATATTTGGATCAAGGCTAGAAAAACTAATAAGTGGAGGTGCGCCTTTATCAAAGGAAATCGCTGTTTTTTTTGTAAACATTGGAGTTCCAGTTTATCAAGGATATGGATTAACAGAGTTTTCTCCAGTGATTTCTACAAACTATCCCTTTGCAAATAAAGTTGGTTCTTGCGGAAAAGTAATTCCAAGTGCACAAATAAAAATCAATGAAGATAATGAGTTATTTGTAAAAGGTCCTTCTTTAATGAAAGCTTATTTAAATCAAGAAGAACTTACAGCAAAAAGCATAGATAAAGATGGCTGGTTTCATACAGGAGATGTTGCTTATTTAGATGAAGATGGTTATTTATATATTACAAGTAGAGTAAAAGAGATATTTAAAACTTCAACGGGAGAGTATGTAAATGCAGTTGCCATTGAGCAAAAATTATCTAAAAATAAATACATTGAATTTGCAGTTGTTATTTCACAAAATAGAAAATATACAACAGTGTTACTTTTTGTAGATAAAGAGAAATATGAAGTAGCAAAAAGATTTAATAATGACTTAACAATAGATGAATATTATAGTAAAAGTGATATTGTTAACAATATTTCTACTTATATACAAAATGTTAACAAAGATTTAAATCAGTGGGAAAAAATAGTAAATTTCAAAATCATAACAAATGATATTTCTATTGAAACAGGAGAGTTAACTCCTTCAATGAAAATCGCTAGAAATAAAATTGAACAAAAGTATGAAGATATTATAAATAGTATGTATTAGGAGCTAAAATGAAAGAACGAATAGCCATAGTTGATGGATTAAGAAGCCCAATAGCCAAAGCAAATGGTAAATTAAATGATGTAAGTGCAGATACTTTAGGTGCAATTATCATAAAAGAATTAGTTTTAAAAAACAATTTAAGATATGAACAATTTGATGAAGTAATCATAGGAAATGTGGCACAACCTGCAAATAGTGCAAATATTGCAAGAATCATGGCTATAAAAGCTGGTTTTCCTCAATCAACTCCTGCATATACGGTTCATAGAAACTGTGCATCTGGAATGCAATCAATTTCAAGTGCAATTGAAAAAATCAACTCAAATCAGGGTGATTTGTATTTAGTTGGTGGAGTTGAATCTATGAGTAATATTCCTTTACTTTATAGCGATGAATTAAGAAATTTAATAACTAAATTTACTTATGCAAAATCATTAACTCAAAAAATAAAACTACTTAGTTCTTTTAGATTTGGATTTTTAAAACCTACTATTGGTTTAATAGCAGGTTTAAGCGACCCTATTTCTGGAAAAATCATGGGAATAACTGCTGAAAACCTAGCAAATGAGTTTAAAATAAGCCGATTAGCTCAAGATGAATATGCATTAAATTCACATTTAAAAACTCAAAAAGCAATAGAACTTGGAAAATTTAAAGATGAGATTCATCCAATTATGACAAAAAATGCTTCACTTCTACAAGATGATGGTGTAAGATTTAATCAAACAATTGAAGCTCTTTCTAAACTAAATCCTATTTTTGACCGTCTTAGTGGAACTGTAACTGCTGGAAACTCATCGCAAGTTTCAGATGGTGCTTGTAGTTTAATAGTTTGTACTGAATCAAAAGCAAAAGAGCTAAATCTTGAACCCTTAGGATTTATCAAAGATTATGCTTATGCAGGAGTTGATGCACATAGAATGGGACTTGGACCTATTTATGCAACTAAAAAACTATTTGATAAATCAGGTGTTAGTTTAAATGATATTGATTTAATTGAGTTAAATGAAGCTTTTGCTGCTCAAGTTATTGCAAATTTAAAAGCTTTTAAATCAGATAGTTTTTGTAAAAAGACTTTTAATTCAAAAGCTTTGGGTGAAATTGATGAGTCTATTTTAAATGTAAATGGTGGAGCAATAGCACTTGGTCATCCAGTTGGTATGAGTGGAGCTAGAATTGTTTTAACAGCTTTAAAAGAGTTAAAAAGAAGAAATGACAAACTAGGTCTTGCTACACTTTGTGTTGGTGGCGGACAAGGTGCATCTTTCTTATTGGAGGTATAAAATATGAGTAATATAGTTTTAGAAATTAATCAAAATGTTGCAAGAATTATTTTCGATTTAGAAAATGAAAAAGTAAATAAATTATCATTTGAGATTTTAAAAGAGTTTGATGAAAAACTTAACATTATAAAAGATGATTCTTCAATAAAAGCTTTAGTAATAGATAGTGCAAAAAAAGATATTTTTATTGCAGGTGCTGATATTAAAGAGATTGAAAAATTAAAAGATGAAAAAGAAGTTTATGACTCTTTAATGGAAGTTCATCAAATATTTAACAAACTTGAAAACCTAACAATTCCAACAATTGCTTATATAAATGGCGCTTGTATGGGTGGTGGGCTTGAACTTGCCCTTGCTTGTAAATATAGAGTAATTACTACAAATCCTAAAACAAAACTAGCATTTCCAGAGATAAAACTAGGAATATTTCCAGGATTTGCAGGAACAATTAGAGCTCCTAAAATAATAGGACTTGTTGCTGCTTTAGATTTAATTTTAACTGGAAAAACAATAGATGCAAAAAAAGCTTACAAATTAAATTTAGCTGATATTATTTTTGATGATGCCCAAAAAGAGTTTATGTTGGATGATTTTATAAAAAAGGCTATTTATGGAACAATAGAAAAAAGAATTGATTTCAATCTTTTAAACTATGCTCCTTTAAATGAAATTGTTTTTAATAAAACTTTAAAAGGTTTACTCAATAAAGTAAATAAGGATTTCCAAGCTCCTTTTGTAGCTTTAGAAGTAATAAGAGCTACTATAAATAAAGAGTTTGAAGATTCAATAAAAGTAGAAGCAAGAGAGTTTGCAAAACTTGCAATTACAAAAGAATCAAAAAATATGATAAAACTATTTTTTCTTTTTGAAAAATTAAATAAGAACTTTGAAAAAACACAAAACCCAATATCAAATGCCGTTGTTCTTGGAAATGGAGTTATGGGAAAAGGAATAATTTGGTTGTTTTCAAAATATTTAAATGATGTAAGAATAAAAATAAGAGATATTTCCCATGCAAATGAAATTATAAAAGATGTATCAAAAATTTATGATTATTTAATTAAATCAAGAAAAATGACAAAAAATGAAGTTGATTTTAAACTAAATAAAATTTCATATACAGATAAATTTAATGGTTTTAAAAATTTTGATTTTATTATTGAAGCAATTATTGAAGATGAAGAAACAAAAAAAGATACATATAAACAAATTGAAAATATTGTAAATGAAAATGCAATAATTGCAACAAATACCTCTTCAATTTCAATAGAAAAATTAGCAAGTGAAATAAAAAATAAAGAAAACTTCCTTGGAGTTCACTTTTTTAATCCTGTAAATTTAATGCCACTTGTTGAAGTAATTCCCACTTCAAATACTTCAAAAGAGACTATAAATAAAGTATTTGAGTTATTAATAACAGCTGGAAAAACACCTATTTTAGTAGGTGATTGTGCTGGTTTTATAGTAAATAGAATACTTCTTCCATATTTAAATGAAGCTGCATTTATATTAGAAGAAGGTTCAAAAATAGAAAAAATTGACTCTTTAATAAAAGATTTCGGTATGCCTATGGGTCCATTTACCCTTGCTGATACAGTTGGAATTGATATAGGATATAAAGTTGCAAAAATTTTAAATGAAGCCTATGGAAGCAGAATGCCAATTGCTTCAATTATTGAAAAAATGAATGATGCGAAATTTTTAGGTCTTAAAACAAAAGCTGGTTTTTATGAATATGATGGAAAAGATAAATACGTAAATACCCATGTAACTTCAATGATACAAAATAATACTAAGATTTTTGAAGATGAGCAAATCGTTCAAAGATGTATTTATATTATGATAAATGAAGCTTCAAGATGCTTGGAAGAAAACATTGTAAGCGATGCTTCTATTATCGATTTTGCAATGATTACAGGAACTGGATTCCCAGCTTACAAAGGTGGATTATTATCTTATGCAAATGACATTGGATTAAAAAACATCTTAGAATCCCTAAGAACTTTTGAAAAAGAGTATGGAAGCAGATTTACTCCATCTAATTTATTAATTAAATTAGTTGAAGAATATGAAGATTTTGAAACAGGAGTTGATTTATGGAAGCATTAATTTTATTATTAATCATATTGGTTTTTGGATTTTATTCATTTCCTTTATATAGCTATTTTGCTTTAGTTGGAATTTATAGTGGAATATTCTTTGATGTTGGCACAATATTTTGGAGTATATTTATTATTTTAGGTGCAATTTTTGTAATACCTAGTTTTAGAATAAAAATAATAACTTCTAAGCTTGTAAGTTTTATAAATAAAAATGGTTTATTACCAAAAATATCCCAAACAGAAGAGGCAGCACTTCAAGCTGGAACAAACTGGGTTGAAGCTGATTTTTTTAATGCAAAAGTAGATTTCAAACAAATAAATGCTCAAAAAATCATAACTTTAACACAAGAAGAACAAGATTTTTTAGATAATGAAGTTGAACAACTTTGTGAAATGACAACAGATTGGGAAATCTTTCAAGCAAGAGATTTAAGACCTGATGTTTGGCAATTTATCAAAGATAAAAAATTCTTTGGGATGATTATTCCAAAAGAGTTTGGTGGACTTGGATTTAGTGCAACAATGCACTCAAGGGTTATTGAAAAATTAGTTTCAAGATCACAAGTTTTAGCAATTACTATTATGGTTCCAAATTCACTTGGTCCTGCTGAGTTAATTTTAAAACATGGAACAACAAAACAAAAAGAGAGATATTTAAGTGATTTAGCACATGGGATTCAAGTGCCATGTTTTGGATTAACAGAACCAAACGCAGGAAGTGATGCTACTTCTATTTCATCAAATGGTATTTTATTTAAACATGAAAATGGAACTATCAAAATTAAATTAAATTTTGAAAAAAGATATATTACTTTAGGAAATATTGCAACACTTATTGGTCTTGCTTTTGTTTTAAAAGATCCTGATCATTTATTAGGTGATGTTGAAGATTTAGGAATCACTTTTGCTGTTATTGATGCTAAAACAAAAGGTGTTGATAATTCAAAAAGACACGATCCTCTTGGAATTCCTTTTATAAACTCTCCACTTTACGGGAAAAATGTAATTATTGATTTAGAAAATATAATAGGCGAAACACAAGGTATTGGAAAAGGTTGGCAAATGCTTGTTGAATCTTTATCAATCGGACGTGGAATTTCACTTCCTAGTGTTAGTTTAGGTGGAAGTAAATTAGCACTTAATGTAGTGGCTTCATATTGTCAATTAAGAGAACAATTTGGTTTAAGTATAAATCATTTTGAAGGTGTTGAAGAAAAAATTGCGAAAATTGCAGCATTTACTTATATGCTAAATGCTTCAAGAAACTATACTTTAGATGCCATTGATGATGGAGTAAAACCAGGTGTTATAAACTCTATTATGAAATATCATGCAACTGAAAAATTCAGAACTGTAATAAATGATGCAATGGATGTTTTAGGAGGAAGTGCAATAATTAGAGGTGAAAACAACCTTTTAGCCCATGCATATTTTGCTCTTCCTATTTCAATTACAGTTGAAGGTGCAAATATTTTAACAAGAAATTTAATGCAATTTGGACAAGGATTAATAAAATCTCATCCATATATTTATAAACAAATAACAGCATTAAAAAACAATAATGTAGAAAATTTTGATGACGCATTTTTCTCACATATTGGTTTAGTTTTTAACTCTTTTTGCAAATCTTTAGTTTATTATTTCTCAAGGGGACAAATAAGTTGTCAAAAAGGACATTTCAAAAGATACAAACAAAAACTAACTTGGGTTAGTGCTGAATTTACACTTTTAACAAATGTTGCTTTAGGAATTTTAGGTCCAAGTTTGAAAAAAAGAGAAAATATAAGTGCTAGATTTGGAGATATTTTATCAAACTGTTATTTAATAACAGCAACTTTAAGAGAGTTTGAAAATAATCCAAATCCAAAAGATGAACTATTAGTTGATTATGTTTGTAATTATTGTTTTAATGAAATTCAAATAGCAAGGGAAGAAATTATTACAAATATTGGTTATTTAGGATATTTACTTCCATTAGCAAAAATCAATCCTTTTTCTATAAAAGCAAAAGATTCATTAAATGAAAAAATTGTAAAAACATTAAATAATCAAGATTATTTACAAAATATGACTTCTGCTTTATTTATCTCAAAAAATAAAAATGATAGATTAGCAAAAATTCAAGAAGCAGTTAAACAAAATAAAGAGTCACAAAACAGCTTTAAAATATTAAAAGAAGCAATTAAAAATGAAACTATTAAAAAAGATAGTTCAGAAAATATGATAAATGAACTTTTAGAAAAAAATCTTTTATCAAAAGAAGAAATAGAAAAAATGCTTGAAGCTCATGCTTTAAAACAAGAAGTAATAAGTGTAGATTCTTTTGAAGCTAATGAATATAGGAATTTACGATGATTCAAAATGATTTGCTAATAAACACAAATGGTTATGTTTTAAGTTTATTAGAAAAAATTCTTAATGCAAATATTGAAGTAAAAGGAATAGAAAACATTCCCAAAAATAACCCAATAATGTTTGTTGCAAATCATTTTACAAGAATAGAAGCGATGCTTGTTCCTTATACTTTATATAATCTTACAAATAAAAAAGTAGGAGTAATCGCCGATGATTCATTATTTAAATCATATTTTGGAAATTTCTTAAAAAATTTAGGAGCTATGAAAAAAAGTGAAATAAATAGAAATGAACATATTATTGGCGATTTAATAACTTCTTGTAAAAATTGGATGATTTTTCCAGAAGGAATAATGGTAAAAGCAAAAGATATTACAAAAATCGATAATATTTTTTGTGTAAAAATTGATGAAACTTGCCAAAGAGTTTATACAGGAGCGGCTGTTTTTGCCTTGAGCTCTGAATTTTTTAGAGAAAAATATTTTGAAAGAAAACTTGAAAATTATGATGAGTTTAGTGAAAAATATTTTATAAACGATTGTAGTGAAATAACTCCCAATGAAACGATGATTGTACCTATTAATATAAGTTATTCAAAACTTAGAAATGGAAGAAATTTTCTAGTTGATATGGCTGAAAAACTTTTAGATGATATTGGAGATAACTTTAAAGAAGAGATTGAAATAGAAGGTAATTTAATTTTAAATTCAAAAATTATCATAAGGATTTTAGAACCTATTTCTACAAAAAAACTTCTTGAACCTCTTTATTCTAAAGGTTTATTACAAGAAGAGATATTAAATAGTTTAAGATATGACGTAACTCACGATTTTATGAATAAAATTTATGAATCTTTAACTATAAGTTTTGATCATATTTTTACTTTAATTCTTTTTTTATTTCCAAAAGAAGAGATTGAACTTGAATATTTTAAAAGATTAATTTATATTGTTTTTTCCAAAATAAAAGAAAAAAATCTACCTTATGATGAATCAATAAATAAAGATTTAATCTATTTAATTTCATATGAAAAATTCGAAGCTTTTGATGATATTTTAAAAGTTGCAATCAAAAATAATATACTACAAATACATGAAATACATTGCGATAGATATCTTATAAACAAAGAGGTTTTGGCAAATTCTTTCACCCACCATACAATAAGATTGAAAAATATTTTAAGGGTAATTTTAAATGAAATTTTAGCCCAAGATGATATTGTAAATATGGTAAAAGATCTTCTTTTAAAAAAAGAGTTCGAAAATAATATTGAACTAGCAGAAATTCTAAAATGTGAAGAAAAAGAAGAGTTTGAGAACTCTTATGAAAAATTCGAAAATAATAAAGACATCAAAGCAAAAGATATAGGAACTACTAATTATTTTGAAAATATAAATTCAAATAGTTGTGTTATTGTAGTTCATGGTTTTTCTTCAGCTCCAAAAGAGATGCAAAATCTAGCTCTTTTTTTAAATGAAAATAATTTCAATGTAATAACTCCACGATTATCAGGTCATGGAACTGTGCCTGAGGATTTAAAAACAAAAACTTGGCAAGATTGGTATAAATCTGTTTCAAGGTCTATTACAATTGCATCATTGCAATATAAAAAAGTTTATATTGTAGGATTTTCAACGGGTGGATTGTTAGCTTTATTAAGCACCAAAAAACAGTACAAAGAGTTTGTTAGTTTAGTTTGTATAAATGCAGCCTTACATTTAAATGATTTGAGAATTAAAACTTTACTTCCTGCTATTTCATTTTGGAATGATATTGTAAAAGTTTTTAATGAAAATAAATATGCAAAAGAATATATAGATAATTTTCCTGAAAATCCACAAATAAACTATAATAAACATTATGTAAGTTCAATCGAACAATTAAGTTTACTAATGGATAAAATTAAAAAAAATCTGCACAAAATAAAAAAACCCATTTTAATAATTCAAGGAAAAGATGACCCTGTTGTAAATCCAAGTTCTGCCCATGAAATTTATGAAAAAATAGAATCAAGATTTAAAAAACTAAAAATGATAAATTCGTCAAAACACGTAATTGTAAATGAAAATACAGATGGTTTATACGATTATATCTTGAGTTTTATCAATGAAGGAAAGCTATAATCTATTTTATAATAATATTTATTATAGAATAGATTAACAGAAATTTATTATCAAGGATGCAAATATGAAACTTGTAAAAAACATAAGTTTAGTAACACTAAGTTTAATTATAATAGCTGGATGTACTCACAAAACTCCCTACACAAATCGATCTCAGATGATTTTTATGTCACCAAAAGAAGAGCTTGCATTGGGCGAAAAATCTTATAAAGAAACATTATCTGAATCAAAAGTTATAACAGGAACAAATGATGCAAATAGAGTTAAAAACATTGGTGCAAGAATCGCAAAAGTAGCTAATAGAAGTGATTTCAATTGGGAATTCAACCTTGTTCAAAGTGATGATGTAAATGCTTTTTGTCTACCAGGTGGAAAAGTTGTAGTTTATACAGGAATTTTAAAAATTGCAAAAAATGATGATCAATTAGCAACAGTAATTTCTCACGAAATCTCTCATGCACTTGCACGTCATGGAGCTGAAAGAATGAGCGCATCAATGGTACAACAGGGTTTACAAGTTTTAGGAAATGTTGCATTAGGAGTAACAGCACCACAATATCAAAATTTATTTAACCAAACTTATGGTGTTGGAACTCAAGTTGGTGTTATGCTTCCATATGGAAGAATGCAAGAAAGTGAAGCCGATGAAATCGGAATTCATCTAATGCATAAAGCTGGTTACAATATAAATGAAGCTATTAATTTTTGGCAAAATATGAGTGCTGGTAAAACTCAAGGAAGTGACTTCTTCTCAACTCACCCTAGTTCTACAACAAGAATTCAAGATATCCAAAAAGTAATTGCTAAAATAAATCAACAACCTTAAAAATTAGAAGAAATAAATAAATGAAGTTTGAAAAACTTATAAAAGGTAATTTAGTAAAAAGATACAAAAGATTTTTAGCAGATGTTATTTTAGAAAATGGTGAGCAAATTACAGCCCATGTTCCAAATAGTGGTGCAATGACTTCGTGCATAAAAGAAAACTGTGATGTTTGGGTGAGTTTTCATGATAATATTAAACGTAAACTAAAATATACTTTAGAACTTACAAAAATGGATGATATTTTAATCTGTACAAATACAGGTGTTGCAAATAAAATAGCAATTGAGGCTATACAAAATGGTTTTATAAAAGAGCTTCAAGGATATAGCTCATTAAAACCTGAACAAAAGTATGGAGTAAATAGTAGAATCGATATTTTACTTGAAAATACAAATGAAACAATCAATAAAAAATGCTACGTTGAAGTAAAAAGTGTGAGTTTAAAAATAGAAGATTATTTAGCTTTTCCTGATAGCGTTACAAGTAGAGGTGAAAAACATCTAAATGAGCTTTATGAGATGGTAAAACAAGGTCATAGAGCCGTAATGTTATATGTTATTCAAAGAACAGATACTTTGCCTTTTAGACTAGCTTGTCAAATAGATAAAAAATATTGCAAAACTTTTGAAGAAGTTACATCAAAAGGAGTTGAAGTTTTGGTTTATCAATCGAGCATAGATTCTGAGCAAATTTATATAAATAAATCTTTAAATTACAAAGTTAGTGATTTATATTCCTCAATTATTTTTTAAAACAAGATATAATTAGCAAAAAAATTCAGGAGTCATTTATTTGAATCTAAAACAAATAAGCATAGCCATTTATGCAACATACTTAACAAATAAATATGGATTTAAATTAAAAAAAGTAAAAACGACTAAAGAAAAAATCGACTTAAGAAGAGAGTATTCTCAAGTATTACTTTCAAAATTAAATATTAGTGTAAAAGTTATAAATAAAGAAAATATCCCTACAGAGGGGAAATATTTATTAGTATCAAATCATAGAAGTATAATAGATCCACTTATTATTGAATTAGCTTTAAAAGACTCATCGATATATGGTTTTTGGGTATCAAAAAAAGAGCTTTATAACTCACTATTTTTTGGTACATTTACAAGAAATGCAAACTCTATATTACTTGATAGAGAAGCTGCTAATATGTCCTCATTTTTTAAAGATACAAAAGAAGTTGTAGCCTCTGGTAATTCTATATTTATTTTTCCAGAAGGAACAAGAAATAAAGAAAATACACCATTGAGTAGTTTTAAAGATGGTGCAAGATTAGTTGCATTAAAAAATAGGCTTCCAATATTACCTGTATTTATAAGAACAAATGCTAATGAAGTTTTAAAAGATGCAATAAATAATCGAACAAAAGGTCTAGAAATAGAGATTGAAATTGGTGAGATTATTGATTATAAAGACAAAACTCCATTAGAAGAGAATTACAGAAAACTATTTAATATATAAGTATTTCTTATTTATATAGTATTAAGTTTACTTATACCATAATTCAAGAAAAAAGGAATTATATGAATAATTTTGATAAATTTAGAAATTTTTGTAGACCATTTAGAATTGTAATAGGTTTAGTTTTAATAGCAGTTGGATTTTTCTTAGATAACCCTTGGTTTTATTTAGGGGTAATTCCATTAATTGCTGGAATTGCTGATTTTTGTCCTTTATGTATAATTACAAAAAAGTGTACTCCAAAAACAAAGTAAGTTTTTTATACTAAAAAAGAGGATTTCTCCTCTTTTTTAACTTTTTTATATTTATTATTTATTATTTATTTAATCTTTCAAAAAATTCAAAACAATCATTCCATAAAATTTACCATCTTTGTAAAATTCTGCTCTGTATTTTCTTTTCTTAGTATCAATAGAATAAGCATCTAAAATCTCTTTTTCATTGATTAAAATATCATCTTCACTATCAACACCTGTTTTACTATAACCGATTATATTAACTCTAAAATCACTTTTAAGTATTTTAAATTCATTTTTTATATCAATTTCATTTGCAAATGCTGTCTCTATTACTTTTCCGTCAACTTCTATTTTAATACTATTTTTTGCTTTAGCTAATTCAAAAACTTGTGGATAAAAATCTGCTACTTTAATATTTCCAATATATATTTCATAAATATTATCTTTAAATTTAACAGCACCTAAACTATGCTCAAATTTAAAATCATTATTATCTTTTTTTAAAGGAATAAATCTTGTCGTTTTTTTAATATCACTTAAGTCAAAAGCTATGTTATTATTTATTTTAACTTTCCCAAAATCAAAAATTTTGTTTTTTACATCTTCCTCATTATTTATATCAAATTGTCTTTCAAATTCAATATGCATAATATTCATAAACTCTTCAATTGATTTTAATTGATATATTACTTTGTGTGTTAAATCAGTGATATTTTTGCTTGTTTCTATTGCAAAAGCTGGCTTGTTATTTGTTACTGCAAAAAAAGTTAAAGATAATTTCATTTGTTCATCTTTAAATTTTGTTTCTGTATTTTTTACACCAAAAGAGTGAAAATCTTGAAATAATTTATCTGAATTTAAAGTATTGTTTACTTGACCTGCAATTTCATCTAAATTTCCAAATTTTGATAAACCTTTTATTTTTTCTTGATCAATTATGGTAGCTTGCCCCCAAGCATTTGGATTAAATATTGCATTTTCATACTTATTTCTATAAAATCCATATCCATCATGTAAATTTAAAACTAAATCAACTTTTTTATCAAGAATTATTTTTTTAATCTTTGTGATTACATTATAATCTGGATCTTTTTTATCAATAGTACTAAATTTTCTATTCATATCATCATAAATACCTCTTGTATTTGCCATGATGCTATGTCCATTAATATTTGGTACAATCCAAACATTACCTGATTTAATTTTGTAATATTTTTCTAAAAATGCAGGAGCAAAATATCCACCTGGCTCATCTCCATGAATTCCGCCTATTATTAAAAGAGTATTTCCCTCTTTGTTACTTTCTTTTTTATATAATTCAAAATTTAAGTTTGCAGCATTAATAATAAGAGGAATAAAAAGTAGTAAAAATCGCATTATATTCCTAGTTGTTTAAATAAAGATTTACAACATATCTTTCAAAAAAGTAAAATATTATTTGTAAAAATAGTATTTGTATAATAACATATGCTATTTTAGAGCGTGTTTAAAATTTATACTATTATCACTCTATGTTTTATCTTCATAACTTTATTTTATTTTAATAGGAAGTAGAGTTAAAAAACTCAATGCTTCAGGAAGAGAAAATTGTGCATTTTCAAGATTATTTTGTTTTGGATTTATTAAATAATTTTTTGATGTTTCAAAATTTGATTTTTTTAGATTATTATTTAAAAAAGAACTTAATTCTAAATCACAATTATCAAAAAGTGCATTTTCAAGATTACACTCTTCAAAACCTGTATCTTTTATAAGAGAACTAATAAATTTCATTTTTCGTAAATCCATACGATGAAAAGAATTTTGTGAAAGATTACAAGAATTAAAACTAACATCAAAAGGCTCTTGACAATTACTCCATGAAATTCCAATAAGTCTTGATTTCTCAAAAGTAACATCATTAAAAACACAAGATTTTAATATTGCAAGGGATAAATTACAATCTATAAATGTACATTCATTAAACTTACAATTAGAAAAAATAGCTTTAGAAAAATCACACTTTATAAAAGTACAATCATCATAACAGATAGATTCTAGTTTTTTATCACTATATTCTATAAATTCTTCTTCCCAATAATCCTTTATTTTGAACATTTTACCTCTTTTTTTATGTTATTCTAACATATTTAAAATAAATTGTATAAAAATAAAAATATTATAAAATATATTAAAAACCCTATTTTTCACATAATTATGATTCAAATTGTAATATATTTGATTATTTTGTAAAAATATTCATAAATTTATCAAATATTCTTCCTTGTTAACTCAATTTTAGATAGAATACTCTGATTGAAAGATGATTTCGAACTTCATCTATGGAATGTTTTATATTGATAACTTAAGTTGACAGTAAAATCGCACCACAAGATAGTTTCACAATTAGATTTTATACACGCACAATTATATTGTGTATCAACAAAAGGAATTAAAATGGCAGAATTAGTAAATGGATCAGTTAAATGGTTTAACAGCGAAAAAGGTTTTGGATTTATCGAGCAAGAAAATGGTGGAAAAGATGTATTCGTACATTACAGAAACATCAACAGCACTGGTTACGGTAGAGTTTCATTAGAAGAAGGTCAAAAAGTTTCTTTCGTAGTTACTAACGGTGAAAAAGGTTTACAAGCAGAGAACGTTACTGCTCTATAGTCTTTCTTTATAAGCGGTTTTACCGCTTATAATTCTTCAAATATTCTTTTCAAATAACACTTTCTTTAAATTTCACTTTAATACATATTACTGTAATTTATAAAATCTACAAGGATATTTTAATGTCATATTTTGTTTATATTCTTGAATGCAAGGATGGAAGTTTATACACAGGTATAACAAAAGATATCAATAAACGTTTAGATGAGCATAATTCAAATGATAAAGGTGCAAAATATACAAAAACAAGACGCCCTGTAAAATTGTTATATGAAGAAAGTTCAGAAAATAGAAGTACCGCTTCAAAACGTGAGTATGAAATCAAGCAATTTACAAGATTAAAAAAACTTCAGCTAATAAAAAAAGTTAACTAATATTTTTTTGAACTATTTGAGTATTTTATTTCCTATTGATTGAAAATAACTCAATCCACTAATTCTTCAAAATCTTCTTTAGCTGAGCCACAATCAGGACATTCCCAATCATCAGGTATATCTTTAAATGAAGTTCCTGGCATAATTCCTGCATCAGGATCGCCTTTTTTTGGCTCATAAATATAACCACGAACTGTACATACATAATCTTTCATTATCATTCCTATTTTTGTGAGTATAGAGTATTAATTATCTTCATAATAGTAGCAAAATAATTTAGTATGTTTGCCTGAAAATCAAAGCTTGGGTATATAATTTTTAAGTTTTTTGATATAATCACAAATATATAAAATTAAAGGCTTCAAAATCAAAAATGCTGACAAAAAAATAGAAAAAACTCTTACAGAAGAAAAAAAAGTGGAGTTAAAAACACCTGCTGAGATTAAAAAGATGATAGAAAAAAATAGATTTACTGGTTATTATAAAACTAAATTACGATTTATTAATTAGTTGTGAATATTATATTAATTTATTAACATTAAACCATGAAGGTAAAGTTTGAACCACGAATGGGTATTTATTTAATAAATGTATAGTTATATCAAGTACAACCGCTGCATCTTCTGCTGCATATTTGATTTGCTTATCTGTTAATATTTCATTTTCCCAATTTGAGGTACTTTGTTTTTTTGATTTCTCTAGATTTTTATTAAGAAATATTTTTGCCGCTTTTTTTGCACCAATGCTCTCTTTTGAGCTAAGTTTTGAAAGTACATTATCAATTTCAATAGTAGCTTTCATTTTAATACCAAATTCACTATATAAAGCTTGATTATCTGCTGTTAAATTTATTCCAACTTTTACAATATCTTCATTTTCAAGTAATTCAAAAAGAGGACTTAAATTATCGATTTTTTTAACTTGAAAAATATAACACTCTTTTAGACTAGCTATTTGAATAGTAGCAATTCCATGAGGAGATTCATTTTTTTTGAATGTTGGTCTTTGTTCACTATCAAAACCGACTAGTTTTACTAATTTTAATGATTTTATTGCTGTTACTAAATCTTTTGTATTTTTAATTACATGTATTTTTCTATTTTCTAAGGAATAAAAAGGATAGATATTTATAGAATCTTCTTTAGGTAAATCTAATAAAGAAAAAAAATCTATTAAAAGATTAAGGGATTTTGATTCATTTAAAAAAACTTCACTTACAGCTTTATTTAATTTTTCTACTACTTCATCACCTTCAAACTTACGTATCAAGTTTAATCGTCGTTCGTTAGATATTATTTCAATATTTTTAATTTAATTTTCCTCATTAACATAGAATCTTACTCACAATAACTTTTAATAAGCCACAAGGTTTTCTACATATTTCATAGTTTCTATACATGTTCATCCTTTAAATCAAAATTGTTACTAATAACCTATATAATTGGATATTAGTACATTTTTTTAGATTTTTTCATCAATTTCTGAAGGGATTTCTTCAACTATATTATTAGTATTTAATGCCTCTTTTTTCTTACGTTTTTCTTCTTTCTTTTTATTTTTTTCTAGCTCTCTAGCTCGTTTTTCATAATTATAATTTATTTTAGCCATTTGTTATCCTGTTATTTTGTATTTTATAAAGTTAAAGAATCTAGTTTATCATATTCTTTCATCTATATTATTAGTATCTTTTTAATGCCTATCTATTGAGATTATAAAATTTCCAATTCAAAGGGCTCAATATGTGCATTGTATTGTTTGAAATTATTTAGAAAATGTAAGTAATGCTCGCTTTCATAATGTTTATTCAAGGCTTCTTCATTTTCCCACGAATCAATTGCAATAAACTCTACAGGATTATTTTTTGTTTGAAAAACTTGATACATCAAACAACCATCCTCTTTTTTACTATCTTTAATAGTTGCTGAAAGAAGGGCCTTTAATTCTTCAATACAATCTCTTTTTGCTATAAATATTATTTGTCTTGTTATTGCCATATTATTACCTTTTTCGCTTATTATAATTCATCTTTATACACTATTGAATTATATTCTTCACTATAAATAAGTTCACCTGAATATAGCTGCTCAACATATTCTTCAAACCATAAAGAGAAGCTAGGAGCTACTATTTCTCGCTCACTTGATTCATACCACAAAGTAATGATTTGACCTTTTGTTCCTGTATTAGTTGGGCTTAAATCAAGACAATAATGATCTCCACAGCCGTCCGAAGTAAAAGGAATCCAGTTTGTATTCCACCAATCATTTTTAACTCCCTCATCAGGAGTTGAACTTTTGCCTTGAAGTTGTGTATTTAATAAATTTTTCCAAGTATTAAACTCTTCAATAATACGGTGTGTTGATAAAAACTCCTGAGAATCAAAAAGCCAAGCAGATTCACCTTTTTGACCATTATGTATTCTTAATACATCAAGAAAATCATTTGGTAATTCAACACCAAGAATTTTTGTAAGTTCTTCTATTTCATAATCTGTTGCAGGAGGATTTAAATCTATTAAACCATCACTATAATTAAGACTAAGCCATTGTTTAAACCGCTCAAATTCTTTATTCATTTAAATCCTTCGTATAATACATTTATCAAAACTTTTCAAGAGATCTCCATGTCCCAGCATTATGAACATTTTTAAATCCTTTTGCAATAAAAGCACGCTTTGCAGCTGCGCTTCTACCTCCACTGGCACAACAAACAATTATAGGTTTTGTGTTATCTAGTTCATTCATTCTATTGTTAAGTGAATCTAATGGGATATTAATACTTCCGTTTTTGTGAGCGTAAACAAATTCTTCCATACTTCTAACATCAACAATTTGTCCACCTTGCTTAATCAAAGTTGGAATAATCTTTAATACCTTATATTGGGTATATTTTTTATAGGCTATAAAAATTGTGAGTGCAATTAATGCATAAATTATATTGTCGTTAATAAGCTATCCTTCTTTTGGGTGTAATTTTATTTTATTTAAACGTGAAATAGTGCATCTCTTATTTGCATATATGCTATTAAAAACTCAAATAACATCCTTAAAAATAATTCCGCAAAAAAAAATGTAATAATAAAAAAAGCTACAAATTGTATTTTTTGCTTTTCACTTAGTTGTTTCCATAATAGTTCTTTTGTATTTTTGTATGAATTATTTAATAGTTTATATTTTTGAACAAGCCTTGTAAGAAATATCCATGAAAAAATAGGCAAAATAATTGCACCAATATAATAAAATATTATCAATGCATCAATGCTGATAAAAGTTTTAAATGTAAGAAAATCCATGATTGTATGTACCTATGCTTTCTGGGGTAATGATAACTTTGAAAAAGAAGTATAAAACTTGTCAGTTAAATTTCTAAAAAGTTTTATAAATAAAGCTGTAAATTTTAGCTTTAGACAAGGAAAAAAAGAAAATCAACTATCAAACATGTGATTGAGTTGATTTTCTTATTTGACGCAGTATCAATTTGAAAGATATTGCTTTAAAAAATGTTAGAAATTATTCCCACTCAATTGTTGCTGGTGGTTTTGAACTTATATCATATACAACTCTGTTGATTCCATTAACTTCATTAATGATTCTTCTTGAAATTGTTTCTAATATTTCATGTGGAATATGAGCAAATGTTGCTGTCATTCCATCTGTTGCTTCTACTATTCTTACACAAATTGTGTTGTCATAAGTTCTATTATCACCCATAACACCAACTGATTTTACGTTTAATAATACCGTAAATGCTTGCCATGTTTTATCATAATATCCAGTTGCATGTAAAACATCTAACATAACTGTATCAGCTTTTCTTAAAATCTCTAAATCAGGTTTATTTACATCTCCCATGATTCTAATAGCAAGTCCTGGTCCAGGAAAAGGATGTCTTCCAATCATTGATTGAGGAAGTCCTAATTCTAATCCTAAAGCTCTAACCTCATCTTTGAAGATTTCTCTTAGTGGCTCAATTAATTCAAATTTCATCCAATCAGGTAGTCCACCAACATTGTGATGTGATTTAATTGTTTTTGAAGGTCCTTTTACAGAAACTGATTCAATAACATCTGTGTAAAGTGTACCTTGTGCTAAAAATTCAATACCATCGTGTTTTTTTGCTTCTTTATCAAATACTTCGATAAATGTTTCTCCAATGATTTTTCTTTTTCTTTCAGGATCCGTAACACCTACAAGTTTTGTTAAAAATTGTTCGCTTGCATCAACAGTGATTAGTTTTACACCACGTGCTTTAAACATAGCTTCAACTTGTTCTCTCTCATTTGCTCTTAATAATCCATTATCAACAAATACAGGGATAACTTGATCACCTATTGCTTCTGCTAAAAGTGTTGCTACAACAGAGCTATCAACTCCTCCTGAAACTCCACATAATACTTTTTTCTTTCCAACTTGTTTTTGAATTCTTCTAATTTGCTCTTTTGCAAATGAACCCATATTCCAAGTACTTTCACAACCACAAATATGTTTTGCAAAGTTTTTAAGTAATTTTGAACCCTCAGCTGAATGATAAACTTCAGGGTGAAATTGAAATGCATAAATTCCTCTATCTGTATTTGCAATAGCTGCAAATGGTGAGTTTTCACTTGTTGCAATTTTTTGAAATCCTGAAGGAATATTTTCTACTTTATCTCCATGAGACATCCATACTATTTGACCATCTGTTGTGTCTTTAAAAATTGGATTTTCTACTTCAAATTTTAATCTTGCTTTTCCATATTCATGGTTAATTGCTGGGATTACAGAACCACCAAAATGTTGTGAAATTAACTGCATTCCATAACAAATACCTAAAATTGGAAGACCAAGTTCAAAGATAGTAGCATCTGGATGATAAGCATCAACCGCATAAACAGACGCTGGACCACCTGAAAGAATAATTCCTTTTGGAGTTCTAGCCATTATGTCTTCTATACTTTCACTGTAAGGTACTATTTCAGAATAAACACCTGATTCTCTAAGTTTTCTTGCAATGATTTGAGTATATTGACTACCGAAATCTAATACTACGATTGGTACGTGTTTCATATATTGGTTCCTTCTTATTTACACTAATGTGTTTAGAATATTACAAATTTAATCATATATTTTATCTAAAAAGTAGTAAAAAACTGGTTAAATAAAAAAATAAGCAAAAAAAAAGCTACTAGAATAATTCTAGTAGCTTTTTTTATTATAAATATAATTTTTTTAGTGACTAATACCTAAAATATGATATTGGAAATACCAAACACTACAAGATAGAATATATCCTAAAAGAATTGTCCAAGCATATTTCATATGAGAACCAAAAGTATAAATACCATGTAATTTACCCATAACTCCAACACCAGCTGCACTTCCAAAAGAGATTAATGAACCACCAACCCCAGCTGTTAAAGTAACTAACATCCATTGATCAAGTCCCATAGTAGGATTTGCTTTTAAGATTGCCGACATTACAGGAACGTTATCAACGATTGCTGATACAAATCCAACTCCAATATTTGACCATGTAGGACCTAATACATTTGGATCATAAACAATAGCAGCTAATCCTAACCAACCAACAAAGTATAATGCACCAACTGCTGCTAAAATACCAAAGAAGAACATTAAAGTATTGTTCTCAATTTTTGCCATTGAATGGAAAATATTAAAATGGTTTTTACCATATTTTTTACTTAAACCATAAGCATAAACTTTAAGTAATGATAATCCAAACATCATTCCCCACATCGCTGGTAAATGTAAAACTTGGTGTGACATAACCGCACAGAAAATTGTGAATACTCCAAGGAACATTACAACTTTTGCACCTTCAGTCATTTTTGGTTTTGGTTCATTTGTTACATCAAATGCAGGAACTATATTTGGAACAAATCTTGATAATAAAAATGATGTTAATAAAAATCCTGAAATTGCAGATGGGAATAAATATAAGAAGTCTGTAAATACACCTTTACCTGCTGTCCATGCCATAAGCGTAGTAATATCACCAAATGGAGACCAAGCACCACCTGCGTTTGCAGCAACAACAATATTAATAGCACCTGGTACTAAGAAATCTTTTCTTGTTTTTTCAATTGTAATTAAAACAGTTGATAAAATAAGTGCTGTTGTTAAGTTATCTGCAACAGGAGAGATAAAGAACGCTAAGAATCCAGTTACCCAGAATAGTTTTCTATATGTATAACCTTTTGAAACTAGATTATATTTTAATGCATCAAATACACCCATGTGCAATAATGATTCAATATATGTCATTGCAACAAATAAGAAGAAGAAAATTTCAGCAATTTCTAGAATCAAATGTTGAGCTTGTGTATGAACTAAATTCATATCTAAATTGTTTAATGTGTAATATAAAGCAATTAACATAAACATAAATGTACCTATAAATAAAGCAGGTTTTGCCTTATCAATAGCATATTTTTCCTCAGCAGCTACAAAATAATAACCAATAATAAATATGATTAAAGTTGCAAAACCAACCCATGTCATTGTTAGATTAGGTATTTCTACAGTACTATCAGAACTTGCGAATAAAGACAATGTCCCTATTAGTAAAGTCATAATAACTTTTAACATCAACTCTCCTTAATATAGTGTGCACCTAAAGACTCTTTACGTCCTAGTGCTGATTTTAGAATAGATTTTGCCGTAAGTAGCCTTAAAATTAATAATCTTCCAAGGTCCATCCTTAAATACTCTTCTATAGTTTCTAATGATGCTTTCAAATCACTTGGGTCACGTACAATAGATGCATGGGTCCACATAATATCTCTTAGGCTATCTTTTATATTTTTATCAATTTGTTTATTTCTTACATAATTTATGATAGGTTTATCATAATTTTCTTGATTTATTTTAAAATCATTTTTCAATGAATCTTCAACAGCTATTTGAGAAAAAACTAAACCTTCAAGTAAAGAATTTGAAGCTAATCTATTTGCTCCATGAACTCCTGTACAAGCTACTTCTCCAATTGCATAAAGGTTTTTCATTCCTTTAACTTTAGCATCTAACGAAGTCTGTATTCCTCCCATTGAATAATGAAAAGCAGGTGAAATAGGAACTCTTTCAAAAGGTAGTTCATAACCTAATTCTTTTAAATTTGCATAAATATTTGGAAATCTTTTTTTAAAAGCAACTTTTTCAAAGTTTTCAAATGATAGATATATTCCTAATCCAGTTCTTTTATTGTAATCAAAAATAGATCTACTAACAACATCTCTTGGAGCTAGTTCTGCATCTTCATGATATTCAAATAAAAACCTATATCCATTTTCATCTACAATATGAGCACCCTCACCTCTTAAAGCTTCACTTAAAAGTGGTTTTCTTGCAAATGATGTACCTTTTACAACAGTTGGATGAAACTGCATCATTTCCATATCTTTTAATGGAAGTTTTTTTTCAGCAATAATTCCTTGAACTTCACCTGCATTTGCAGTTGAGTTTGTATGGTATCTATAAATTGAACCAACTCCTCCACTTGCAATGATAGTATTATGTGCATATGCTACTTTTTGCTCTGTTTCACTTACGAAATATTGTACACCATAACAAATATCATCTTTGATTAATAAATCACAAACAACAGCTTGTGTAATAATTTCATGTTTACATTGTTCTAGCAAGAATAAATGCATTACTCTTCCTGTTGCATCACCATCTGCGTGAAGTATTCTATTTCTTGAATGGGCTGCTTCTTTTGTAAAAGCTAAATTACCCTTCTCATCTGTATCAAATTTCATTCCAGCAGATATTAGATTTTTAACAGCTAGGATTGATTTTTTGCTTAGAAGCTCTACAGCATTTTTGTCATTAAACTCAACGCCTGCTGTTAAAGTATCTTTTATATGTAAGGGAATATCAGTTTCATCAACTGCTGTAGCAATTCCGCCTTGGGCCCAAAAAGTATTACAATTCCAAGTTGACATTTTACAAAGAATTAAAACTCTTTTATCTTTAGGTATTAATCTTGCTGCGTTTAGACCAGCAACTCCTGTTCCTATTATTACATAATCATAAACCATTATTTTGCAACTTCTTGAGTATTTTGATCAACAGAAGAATCAGTTGGTAAATAAATTGGGTCAGCTTTGTAACCACAACCACTAAATGATAATATAAAACCTGCTACAATTAGCATATGAAAAAAATTAATGAAATACTTAGTCATCTTAAAAATAATCCTGAATTCAGAAAGATTAACACATCTTTTTTAATAATGAAGTTCATAAATGTCCTTCCATTAAAATTTAGAAAAGGTATAAAATTTGGGTATATAAAAAATCAAACTTTATACTTTGTACTAACCCATCCTGTGTATAAAATGGAATTCGAGTATAACAAAGCAGATATAAAATCATTATTAAAAAATTTCAAGATTGATGATGTTGAAGACATAGGTTTTTTTGTCACTAATGTTATTGAAAAAAAACAGACTATTGAAGAGTCTAATCCTTTATATATAGAGCGTTCTTATGGGATTTTTGAGAATAAAGTAAAAGATGAAAAACTTTTTAAAAAATTTGAAAAAATCAGAGAAATTATAAAAACTTCTTAAATTGTTTTTCTATTTCTTTATAATTTGGACAAAAAATAGCCACTAAATTCCAAAAATCCTTTGAATGATTTTTATGTTTTATATGTGCTAACTCATGAACAATCACATATTCCATAACTTCAAGCGGAAATTTCATCAATAAAATATTAAAATTCAATCCATTTTTATAGTTGCATGAACCCCAAGTTCTTTTATTTTTTCTATAAGAAATCGATGTTGGGAATAAATTCATTCTTATTGAATGTTCTTGTACTTTTTGGGGTAAAATTTTTTCTATCTCTTTTCTATAAAAAGTATCAATATTTTTTATTTTATATTCATCTATTTTTTTTATTTCACCTAAAAGTAAAAACTCATCTTCATTTATAGATTTATCTTGCATCTTTAAAATTGAACTTTCAATCCACTCTTTTTTTCTACTTATTAAATCTTTTGCATCATAAATTGTAAAGTAAATATTTGCTCTTATTTGTATTAAATCATTTTTTAATATTCTTAAATAACAATGCTTTATATTTTTCTTATTTTCTAACTTTACTGTTATTAATTTTTTATTTATTTCTATTTGAAAACTCAAACTATTCCTTAAGTAACTTTTTGTTAAAATCGCTCAACTATTATATCAAAAATATAATGATAATTTTATAGAGGAAGATGTTAATGAAAATTGCAAACAGAATGGAAAATCTATCTCCATCGCTTACTTTGGCAATCACAGCTTTAGCTAGAGAGCTAAAAGCGCAGGGTAAAGATATATTAAGTTTTAGTGCAGGAGAACCTGACTTTGATACACCACAAATCGTTAAAGATGCTGCTATTAAAGCAATTAATGATGGTCAAACTAAGTACACAGCTGTTGAAGGTATTACAGCTACCAAGCAAGCAATTATTAACAAACTAAAAAAAGATCATGGATTAGATTATAAATTAGAAGGTATTGTAATAAGTAATGGTGCAAAACACTCATTATTTAATCTTTGTCAAGTTTTAATTGAAGCTGGAGATGAAGTTATTATTCCAGCTCCTTATTGGGTTACTTATCCTGAGCAAGTAAAATTCTCTGATGGTGTTCCTGTATTTATTGAAACTGATGATTCAAATGATTTTAAAATTACAGCAGAGCAACTAAAAGCTGCAATTACACCAAAAACAAAAATTTTACTTTTAAATAGTCCTTCAAATCCAACAGGTTCTGTTTATTCAAAAGAAGAATTACTAGCTATTGGTGAAGTTTTAAAAGGTACTGATATTATTATTTTCTCTGATGAAATGTATGAAAAAATAATCTATGATGGTAAAAAGTTTGTAGCAACAGCTGAAGTATCTGCTGATATGTACAACAGAACTGTTACAATAAATGGTTTAAGTAAAGCCGTAGCAATGACAGGATGGAGATTTGGATATCTAGCAACTCCTGATCTTAAACTTGCAAAAGCTTTAACAAAACTTCAAGGACAAGTAACATCAAATGTTAACTCTATGACTCAATATGCTGCAATTCCAGCACTTGAAGGTGATGCAGATAAAGATATTGAAATGATGAGAGTTGAATTTGAAAAAAGAAAACATATTGCTGTAAAATCTTTTAATGAGATAAAAGGTTTATCTACAATTGATCCAGATGGAGCTTTTTATCTTTTTGTAAATATCAAAAAAGTATCAAATGATTCTATTAAATTTTGTTCTGAATTATTAGAACAAACTGGCGTAGCTTTAGTTCCAGGTATTGCATTTGGTTCAGAAGGTTATGTTAGATTCTCTTTTGCTACAGATTTAGCAAGTATTCAAGAAGGAATAAAAAGAATCAAAGAGTTTGTAGAAAATAAATAATGACACCTCAAAAAAAAGCTACCCTAATATCGTCTTGTGTTGCGGCGATACTTACACTTATGAAACTTGTAATCGGAATCGCTAGCGGTTCCGTTGCAGTTTTAGCATCTGCTGTTGATTCTGTTTTGGATATGTTTGTATCTATTTTTAACTATTTTGCTATTTCAAATTCTGAAAAACCAGCTGATAAAACTTTTAATTATGGTAGAGGAAAAATTGAAGCTTTAGCTTCTGTTATTGAAGGTACTATTATTACAATTTCTGGGCTTTATTTACTTTATCAAGCTGTTGATAAAGCTATAAATGGTCATATTTCACAATATTTAGATATATCAATTTATGTAATGATAGCTTCTTTAATAATTACTATTTCTTTAGTTACTTATTTAAATTATGTTGCTAAAAAAACAAATTCAATGGTTATTAAAGCAGATGCACTTCACTATAAAACAGACGTTTTTAGTAATGTCGCTGTTTTAGTTTCACTTGTTCTTGTAACTTTTACAGGTTATGAATTAATCGACGTATTCGTGGGTGGGGGAATTGCTTTATATATTATTTATTCTTCTTATGAATTAATTCATGATGGTATTTTAGTCTTACTAGATCGTGCTGTTGATGAAGAATTAGTTTGTAAAATAGAAGAAATAATAAAAGAAAATGATAAAGTAAATGCTTATCATTTACTAAAAACAAGAGAAGCAGGACATCAAACATTTGTTGAAGTTCATCTTGTTTTTGATTGTATTATCACTTTAATGGATGCTCATAGAGCAAGCGATTGGATTGAAGATAAAATTGAAAAACTAGATACTAAAAGAAATTGGATTATTAATATTCATATGGATCCATATGATGATTTCAAGATGAATGATACTAATCATTAACACATAAAATCAACTATTTTTGTTATAATCTTAGTAATTATAACAAAAGGTTTTTTTATGAACTATATTAAAATTTTAGGCGCTAGCGGAAGTAAAGCTAAGAATCTAAATACTACTTCTTTTCAAATATTCAAAGATATCGTTGTTGATGCGGGAAATATCCTAAATTCTTTAGGTGATGATGCTTTACATGTAAATCATATTTTTCTAACTCATTCCCATGCTGATCATATAACTGATTTACCCTTTATTATTGAAACATTTTTTGAAAAAAGAAAAACTCCTCTTACTATTTATGCCCTTGAAGAAACAATCAATGTTCTAAAAAAACACTCTTTTAATGATGTGATTTGGCCTGATTTTACAAAAATAAAACTACTTCATTGTGATGAATTTTCTTTAGTTTTAAAAGTAATTAAAGCAGATGAAATATTAAAAATAAATGATTACACTATAAAAGCAATTGAAGCAAATCATATTCCTGGATCTTGTGGATATGTGATTACTAAAAATGATCAAGCTTTTTTAATAAGTGGAGATACATATACAAATCCTAAGATTATTGAAGAATTAAACAATAATGAAAAAATTAAATCTTTACTAATAGAGTGTTCTTTTCCAGATAAACTAGCTGAACTTGCAAAACTTACAAAGCATCTAACTCCTAATTTAGTTGCTGAATTATTAAGTAAAGTTAATAGAAAAGATATATCAGTATTTTTATATCATTTAAAACCAAATTATAAAAATGAGCTTCTAGAAGATATCACAAAACATAAAATCCTTGAATACAAAGGAAAGATTCTAAATGAAGGTGACACCATTCATATAGATACAGGAAGCTTTGAAAATGTAATTTTAACAGAAGATAAGCTCGAAGAAATTATGAAAATAAATCTTGCTCTTAGCTCTGAACATGATAAATTCAAACTTATTGAAAATATTCTAAGCCTTACAAGAAAACTTACAAATGCGGACGCTGGAACTTTATATCTAAAAACAGAAGATGGAAATAGCTTAAAATTTAAAGTTGTTCAAAATGATACTTTAAATATAAAAATTGGTGGAACACAAGAAGAAATAACTTGGTCTAATCTGCAAATATATTTAGAAGATGGTTCTTTAAATAACAAAATGGTAGCCGTTGTATGTGCAAATGAAAAAAGAATTATTAATATTCCAGATGTTTATGAAACAACAAAATACAAATTTGATGGAACAAAAGAGTTCGATAAGAAAACTTCTTATCGTTCAAAATCAATGCTTGTAATTCCTTTAATAAACCACGAAGATGAAGTAATTGGAGTTTTACAACTAATAAATAAAAAGAAAAATGAAGAGATTATAAGTTTTGATAATTTTGATGAAAAAATAATCAAATCCCTTGC
>JAGOIF010000108.1 GCA_017995775.1 Aliarcobacter sp. | reverse complement strand
ACTTATTGATGGAGTATGGATATGTACATATGAAGAGTTTAAAGGTTTATCGTCAGTTCTTAGAGAAAGTATTATTAAAATCAATCAAGCTAAAAAATCAGAAGAAAATAAAACTGATAAGATGAGTTTATTGTATGGTTATTTAACAAGTACAGAATTTAAAATGCAAATAGAAGCTATAGTAGAAGGATTTACTCAAATGCAAAGTGATCTTGATAGTGAAAAAAGATCAATGCAAAGAATCTGGAAACAAAGAGAAAAACAAATAGAAAAGGTGCTTGATAATACTATAGGAATGTATGGTTCTATAAAAGGAATAGCTGGAAATAGTATTGGGAATGTTAAGGCTTTAGAATTGCCATATAGTAATATTGAAGAGGAAAATGACTAATGTATTTAAGAAAACTAAAAATAAATAACTTCAGAAAGTTTCAAAATTTAAAAGTAGAATTCACAAAAGGTTTAAATCTTTTAGTTGGTGAAAATGATGCAGGTAAAACAGCTATTGTTGATGCAATAAAATATGTATTAAATACCCAAAGTTTAGATTATATTAGACCTTCTTATGAAGACTTCTTTAATTCATCAGATGATGAATCTCACAGAACAGAAAATTTTTATATTGAATGTATTTTTGAAGATTTAAAATCACATGAAGCAAGTAGTTTTTTAGAATGGTTAGGATTTTATGATGATGGTAAAAATTTTTTAAAAATTTGGTTAAGTGCTAAACGAAAAGACAGAAAAATATTTTATGAAATAAGAGCTGGAGCAGATGATGAAGGTAGTCAATTAAGTGGAGAAGCAAGAGATTATCTTAGAGTTACTTATTTAAAAGCATTAAGAGATGCAGAAAGTGAATTATCACCTAAAAAAGGTTCACGATTATCTCAAATTTTGGATAGCCATGAAGTTTTTGAAGATAAAGAAAATCATGAGTTAAAAGAAATAATGAGAATTACTAATGAATCAATCGAAACATATTTCTCTGTGGGTAATGGTGGAGAAGAATTAATGGAATCTCTTAATACTTATTTAAAAGAGTTTTCTTTAATAACAAATAAATTAGAAAGTAAATTTTTAATGAGTGGAAGCTCATTAAAGTCGATACTCGAAAAACTTGGTTTAAAAATATTTAACACTTCTGAAAATAATTCGCAGGGTTTAGGCTCTCAAAATCTTTTATATATAGCCACAGAACTTTTACTTTTAAAGAAAACTGGATATGCAGGATTAAAACTTGGATTGATTGAAGAAATAGAAGCACATTTACATCCTCAAACACAAATAAAACTTATTGAAGCAATTCAAAATATTGGAGAAATAAATGATATTCAATTTATAATGACAACACATAGTCCAAATTTAGCATCAAAAATTAAACTTAAAAATCTAATTGTAATAAAAAATGCTAATGCTTATCCAATGGGAAGTCAATATACAAAACTTGCAGAAGGTGATTATTACTTTTTAGAAAGATTTTTAGATTCAACAAAAGCAAATTTATTTTTTGCAAATGGAGTTATTTTAGTTGAGGGAGATGCTGAAAATATTTTATTACCAATTATTGCAAAAAAAATTGGTAAAAATTTGTCAGATTATGGAGTAAGTATTGTTAATGTTGGGAGTGTAGCTTTTTTACGATATTCAACAATATTTTTAAGAAAATCAGAACCACATTTTACAGTTCCAGTTGCTGTAATTACAGATGTAGATGTAAAACCTAAAGGTAGTTTTTTTATTAAGGTTGAAAAATTACTTCCTGTTGCTCCTAATTCTAATAAGTTATTATTAATCCATCAAATACCCCAAAATATAATAAAAAGAAAAACTAAATATTATATTGAAAGAGAATGCTCTTTTAATGAGATTGAAACCAAAAGAATCAGTACTATTTATGAAAAAAATATTAAATATAATGAAGAAAAAGTAAAGTCATTCATTGCTCCTTATTGGACATTAGAATATACAATTGCTTTAAGTTGTTTATCTAAGTTATTCTATCAAGCAGTGCATATTTGTAAAAAAACAAAATCAATTGATTATGTATATTCAGATACTGAAAAATACACATATATCGCAGAAGCTAATATCAAATATGATAGTTGGGAAAGTAGTGGAAAAACCAAAGAAGAAATAGCATTTATTATTTATAATGATACAATGATAAAAGAATCAAATCCATTATCAAAAGCAGTTGTTGCACAAGTTTTTGGAAGAATCCTTGATGAAACAGATTTAAGTACATATAATATTGAAACAGATGATAAATTAAAATATTTAATCGATGCGATTAACTATGTGACAAGTAATTAAAGATGATTGAAATTACTGACGCTCAAATAGAAGAATTTGAAAGCAGATTTGAAGGATTGTTATTTGATAATGAAACCAAGGAATTTATCAAGTGCTTGGAGTCAAAAGATATTCAAGCGTGTCCAGGAGCAGGTAAAACCACTTCATTGGTTGCAAAGCTTGATATTATTGCTAGTCAAATGCCATTTAAAGATAATAGTGGAATATTAGTACTTACACATACAAATGTTGCAGTAGATGAAATAAAAGCAAAACTTGGAGCTAATGCAAAAATATTACTTTCTTATCCTAATCATGTAGGCACTTTTCAATCTTTTGTAAATAAATTTTTGGCGATTCCTATGTATGTAAAATTAGTAGGAAAAAGACCAGAAAGAATTGATAATGAAATATATGAAAATATTTTTATAAAGCAATTGGCAGGTAGCTTACTGTATGGATTAAAAGAAAAATTCAAGCAACAAGAAACTACAGAACAAGGTAAGCTTGAAAATGTAAAAAACTTTTTAAAAAGTTTTTATATTGACTTACAAGATGATAATAAGTTAAAGAAATATAATGGCGATTCATTTGAATATAAGCACAATTCTCCATCGGATACATATAAAAAAATTCAATCTATAAAATTAGATTTATTTAAAAATGGTATTGTTACTTTTGATGATATGTATTATTTAGCAAAATTATTTTTACATTCATTTCCAAATATGAATGAAGTTTTTCAAAAAAGATTTAAATATGTGTTTGTTGATGAAGTACAAGATACGGATGACAAGCAGTTTGAAATACTTGATACATTATTCTCAAATAGTGATGTAGTAATTCAAAGAATTGGCGATAAAAATCAAGAGATATTTGCTGCTATGGGATCAAAAGCACGCGGTTGGCAGGTAACACACGATAAATTAGAAATTAAAAATACAAAGAGGCTATCATCAAAAATATCTGAAAAAGTTACTCATTTTGCCATAAGTCCACAAGAATTAAACGGTATTGAAGCAATTGAAATTCAGCCAGTTATTTTACTGTTTGATAGAAGTACTATGAGTGAAACAGTTTTTTTAGAGTTTAGTAGATTGATTGAAGAGTATGGACTTAATAATGGGAATAAACTTTTTAGAGCTGTCGGTGCAGTTAAAGAACATGAATCAGGTTATGGTATTAGTGAATATTTTCCAAGCTTCATTCCAGCAGATAATGCATCGATAGCACATGAAACTCTTTTAGAAAAATTTGAGTTATTTGATACAAAAAGTATTTTTCCAAAAGAGTATAAAAAAACACTTATGTCCATTATTATAGAGTATTTGAAAGCTGAAGAGATAAAAAATGATAATAAATTCTTTACAGTATCGGACTTATTAAAATATCTGAGAGAAAATCACAAAGAAGCATATAGTAATTTTAAGTTGAAGCTTTTTGAAGGTGTTCAAAAGCTTAATAGCAAAGAATGTTCATTTGATGTTTTGAAAGAAAAACTTCAAATAGTCCTAAATAAATTTGGACATACTCTGGATGAACAAAAATTAAAAAATATAATCAAAGCTCACAAATTAGATATTGCCTATAAAACGGATAAAAATCAATATAGATATAGTAATGGTGGGATAGAGTTTGATATACACATCTCTACGATACACAAGGCAAAAGGCGAAACGCATACAGCGACATTAGTGCTTGAAACTTATTATTATGACTATGATTTAAAAAAGCTACTGCCTTTGTTAAAAGGTGAGTCTATTGCTAATGGGATTAGAAATGATCACAAAAGGAAGCTCCTTTATGTTGCGATGTCAAGACCTACTCATTTATTGTGTTTAGCAATAAATAAAGAACATGTAAGTGATGAAGATAAAAGTGATTTAGAAAGTTGTGGATATCTTATTAAAGATATAACCACTCCCTAACAAAGATTTAAATATAATATCTACTTTATAAAAGAGGATTTAAGTAAATGAGTTTAGAGAAAAACATAATAGAAGAACAAAGTATAAATGATGTTAATTATGAGTTATTAAAAAAGCAGTTTCCACATGCTGTAAGCATAGATGAGAATGGTAGGTATGTAATAGACCCTCAAAAATTACAGATGAGTTTAGACCCATCACTTGCAGAGATAAAAGAGGATGGTTATGGGCTTAACTGGGTTGGGAAAAAAGAGGCTTATCATAATGCATTTACAAAAAATTATAAAGTTCTAAAACCACTTAAAGATGATTCTAAAAACTGGGATGAAACAGAAAATATTCTTATAAAAGGTGATAATCTTGATGCTCTAAAAATACTTCGACAAAACTACTTTGAATCTATAAAAATGATATATATAGATCCTCCTTATAATACAAAGAGTGATGAGTTTGTTTATAATGATAATTTTACAAGCAATACAGAACAAACCCTTGAAGAACTTGGATACGACAAAGAGTATATAGACTATATTGAAAATATTCAAGGAGCTAAAACACATAGTGGATGGCTAAGTTTTATGTATCCTAGACTTTTATTAGCAAAAGATTTACTTAAAAATGATGGAGTTATTTTCATCAGTATTGATGATAATGAGGCTGCACAACTCAAGCTACTTTGTGATGAAGTTTTCGGTGAAGATAATTTTATTGGAAATATAATTTGGGAAAAAAGATATGGAAGAAGTAATAATGCAAAACTAATGACTAATTCAACGGAACATATTTTATTTTATAGAAAATCTGATGCAGTTGATTTGTTAAAGGAAAGTAGATCAGAAGAACATCAAGATAGTTATTCTAATCCTGATAATGATTATAGAGGAGTTTGGACAAGTGTCTCTTTTGTTAATCAAGCTACTCGTGAGGCTAGACCTAATTTATCTTATACAATAAAGAATCCAAATACAAATGAAATAATTGACCATCCAACTAATGCTTGGAAAGTAAGTAATGATAAATATGAACTTTTAGAAAAAGAGAATAGATTGTATTGGGGTGCTGATGGCAAAGCGAAATATCCAAGAATAAAAAGATTCTTATCAGAACTTGATGAGGGAATGGTGCCTGTAAATCTTTGGAAGTTTAAAGAAGCGGGAACAGCAGATATGGGTACAAAAGAAATAAAAAATCTTATGGGAATTAATGCTTTTACATTCCCAAAACCACCTCTTTTAATAAGAAAAATGTTATCACTCTTTAATCCAAAAGATATAGATAGTAATAAAAATGGAATTATACTTGATTTTTTCGCGGGGAGTGGAACAACTGCTCATGCAGTATTAGAACAAAATAAAGAGGATGGTGGAAATCGTAAATACATTTGTATTCAATGGGCAGAGAAAACTTCTGAAACAAGTGAAGCCAAAAAAGCTGGATATGAAACAATATTTGATATTACAAAAGCAAGAATAGATAAAGCCGGAGAGCAAATAGCAAAAGGTGATATAGGTTTTAGAACTTTTGAAATAGTAGAAGATCAAAAACAAAAAATCTATCAAAAATCATTAGAAAATGTAAACCAAGACGATATAAATAATTTGTTAAAAATGATGGAGAATCCTGATATAGAGAAAAATGAAGAGATACTTTATAATCTATTCATTGCAGAGACTTTACCACTCAGTACAAAACATCAAGAACTTGTAAAGGACAAATTGTATTTAGCTTCAAATGTAGCTTTTATCCTTGGTGATATAACTTCTGATGAATTGGTTGAAGCTTTAAAAGATAAAAAAGAGTGTGAATATATCACTGTGTATTCTCCAAATATTAGCAATGATAAGTTTACCCTTGAAATAGAAAGTAATATATCAAAACTTGGTATCAAGAGTGATAAGCTAAGATTTAGAGGATAGATATGGAAGAAAATCTAAATATTATTATCTATTCAAGTGAAGATGGAAAAACAAAACTTGATGTAAAACTTGAAAATGA
>JAGOIF010000107.1 GCA_017995775.1 Aliarcobacter sp. | reverse complement strand
TAACTCTAATTTTTCTTCTGTAAATTTACTCATTTTTTATTTTCCATTTTAAGTTGTAGTTTGTGTTTTATTTTCTATCGCACCATGTTTAGTGGTATGTGCAAAATTTGCACATACCACATTTTCATCAAGTTCACCTTCTACAAAAATATTTTTAATATGTTTTGATATAACTGTTCTATCTCTACCAAAAAGCTCTGCCATCTGTTCTTGTGTAAGCCAAACAGTTTCATCTTGAATAAGTACATCTACTTTTATTTTGCCATTTTCAGCTTTATAAAGTAAAAATTGTGTTGCTTGTAGTTGTTTATCCATAATTATTCCTTTACTTCCCAATGACCAGATTTAAGACTTCCAACTCTTATAACTCTATTTTGTTCTTTTAGTTTTGCTATATCTCTTTTAATAGTTTTATCTGCTACATTCAATTTATTTGCTAGTTCATATATAGTTATATCTCTATTTTCACCAATGATTTCTATTATTTTATCAAGTCTTTTTATTGGGTCATTTTTAGGGACATTTATTGGGACATCGTTATCTTTTATATTTTGCATAGACTTTAAAATCATCTCAAGCATAAACTCAATAAATGGCGTACTCTCTCCAAGTTCTGTTGAATCTTCTATTGCTTTATAGTACTCTTCTTGATAATCTCTTACTATACTTTCAGTTGGTAGAAGTGAAAAAATTGGATTAAAACTATTTAAAATCACACTTTGCCAAAGTCGCCCAATACGACCATTTCCATCTGAAAATGGATGTATAAACTCAAACTCATAGTGAAAAATACAAGATTTTAAAAGCATATGTTCATCGCTATTTTTTAACCATGAAAAAAGATTTATCATAAGTTCATTTACCATGTTTGCTTGAGGGGCTATATGCTCACCCACTTTTACATTTACACTTCTAAAACTTCCAGCAGTTGTAAGTATCTCATCCATTAAGATTTTATGAGCCAGTAGTAAATCATCTAACTCATCGTATCGAAACTCATCTAGTTTTTCATAGGCTTTTATAGCTCCTTGAACTTCTGCTAATTCTTTTACTGTTCCTAAAACTCTTTTACCTTCTATTATAGCTGTAATTTTTTCCTCACCTAAAAAATTTCCCTCTATTTCCAAAGTACCTGCTAATGTTTTGATACGATTCTTTTTTCTTAGCATTGGGTTTATTTTTTGGGTACCTGTGAATTGAAGTTTTGTAAGCTCTTCACTAATTTGTGTTGAAAGTTTTAGTATTTTTGAGCTTATTTTGTATGGTGGAGTGTAGCTATTCATTTTTACTATCTTCTTTATTTTTTGGTAAAGCACTTTGTTTTATCATCTTTTTTTCATCTGATTTTACTCTTCGCTCTAACTTTTTCAAATCCTCTGCAGCTGGTAACTCTTCTGGTTTTATACCTCGTTCAGATAAAAGTCCTCTTATGCTTTCATTGTTTTGTATATGTTCATTTGTTATATTGTTTTCACCATGAAGATTCTTTTGTTTTACATTGTGATTTGTGATTTCTGTTGCTAGATTTTTAGCAGTGATTGTAATAGTTGGCAAAAAATCAGCCAAAGGACGACCGTTTGGCACACCAAATTTATCTTTCATATTTTGAGTACTATTTCCACCAAAAAGTGCTGTATCTCCTTTTGATCTAATTCTTCCAAATCCACTATCATCTACCCCTCTTTCATAAATATTTTTTGAAAGTTCTATTTCAGATTCTTTTAGTTTTGCTCTTGCTTGAAGTCTATCTTCCAGCTCTAGTCTTTGTTCTATGAGTTCTTGTTTTCTTGTTTGTATAGCAAAATAGGTTTGAGCAAAAGCTATTTGCTCTTTTTTGCTATCTCCATTTTGAGCAATAAGATAACAAGCATATCTTGTAAGCATAATATCTTCGATTGGTCTTTGTGTATTTGAGCCAATTTCAACCATTTTCGTGACATTGCGAAAATGGTCTGATATTTCTATACTAGAGTTTTCACAAGCTGTTTTTGCTTTTTGAATTACATTTGCAAAATTTTCCCATCTTTCATATCCAAGAACTTTCTGCAAATCTCTAGCAAACCAATATTCTATATTGCTATTTTCAAGTGTATTTGATAGTTTGTTAAACTCTGTTTGAAGTGTAGTTATGAGTTCTTTTTTCATGGATTTAATCCTTTTTTCTTAGCATTGAGTTTACTTTTTCAATATTTGAAAATATTAGTTTTGTAAACTCTTTACTTATTTGTGTTAAAAGTTTTAGTATCTTTGAAGTTATTTTGTATGGTGGAGTGTAGTTAGTCATTTTTCTATTCTTCAATTTCATCAAATAAACTTTTTTGATGTTCATCTAGCCATTTTTGTTGATTTCTTTTTTTCCCAGCTTCTCTAAGTTTTAGTTCTCCTATTTCTAGCTCTTGTGTTCCAAAAACTTGTAGCACTCTATAAGTTCTACTTTTTTCATCGCCAAATTCATCAAAAGTCACTTTTATCTCAAGATGGCAATTTATCAACGAACCGTTAGAAAATTTATGTTTCCCCTCAATCACTTCTTGTTTGAACTTTGAATCAGCCATACTAAAATCAATTTTTTCATTTTTATATCTACCTCTCCAATTATATTTTCCTTCTTTCAAAACTGGTGAAATTATCTCTATCATGGCATCGTCATCTTCTGACATAGTTGTATCGTCATGCAAAATGAAGTTTTTAAAATCTTTTCGTTCCACTATATATTCATCTTCATCATTTTCTAAATTTCTATATCCAATCTTCTCTACTTTTTCATAAGCATCAATTTTTTTATAAAAGTTTGAAATATATTTTTGCACGAGTTTGTCATTGAGCTTTTTTTCTATTTGCTCTTCTATTTCTAGTGTTTTTTGTTGATTGTCTAGCTCTAAATTTTGAAGCGTTGCTTCTTTGATTTTTTTATCCAAAGTTTCTGCTTGTGTATCTTTTGTAGCATAGTGGGTAATAATATCATTCAAAGCAGGTGATAAATAATGTAAAGTTGGTAATACGATAGCCAATATTTCAATCAATCCACCCTCTTGATAAGCTTCCGTTTCGATTTTCAACTCACTATCTAAAAGGTCACCTATTCTTTTTACAGCTTCAAGAAAATCTTTTTCAGCTTTATTTCTCACAAAAGCATTCATGGCATGTGAGTTATCTTTGAGGTAATAGTGGAGTTCAAATTTTTGAGTTATGCTATTCATGAAAAAATCTCTTGTATCATTTTTTTAATAGTCATATTTTCAAGCTTTGAAATCAAAGGTGTTTCATAATCTCTATGTTCATGCCAATGTAAATCATCATTATAAATTAGCCCTAAAAGATAATGTGTTTCAGAGATAGTAATTCCATTTTCTTCGCAAAATTCTAATTTTGATTTTGTTTTATGAGTAGTAATAAATGTATCTTTTAGTGATTGTGTTGGTAACTTTTCGTATGCCAACTTTTCTATTTCAATTCTAATTCCAAGTAAGACAGCGATTGAATCATAATCATTAGAAGCCAAATATTTATCAACTTCATTTTTAACCACAGTATAAAAGCTATGTGATTTTCCCCATGCTTTTCTTAGGGTTAAAGTTTGAAATTCATTTTCTAAATTTATTTCATCTGGATGAAAATGAAAATGGTATTTACTTACTGTTGCTTCTATTGAAGGATTTTTTCTATGCTTCACCATATTTAAAAACACAGAAGGTGTTCTAGATGTATTACTAGCTAAATATCGAATCTGGAGTTTATGTTTATTAAAACTAAAGTGGCGAAAATGGGCAGGGTCAAGATGTGTTAGTAGTATAGGATATAAATATCTATCTTGATCTTTAAATTCCTCTATTAATTTTGTAACATAGTACTGAAAAGCCACCAAATTGGCATCATCAAGATAATCAAAAACTTCATCAATAACTAAAATACAATGTTGTTTTTTAAAATCTCTTCTTGCCTTTTGAATTTGAGCAATAAAAGATAAAACATCTCTCTGTCCATTTGACATTTGGTCGGCACTGGGAAATTCTATAATCAAACTTTTTTTTGGACTACTTTTAGATTTTTTCTTTTCTACAACAGAAATATTATGTCTTGTTGTATTAATAGTGCTTAATAAGTCATTATAAAAAAGTTTCTCTCTTGTATATAACAAATATTCTAATGCTTTTTTAAAAGTTCCTGTTAGAGACAGCCAAGCAATTTCAATTGCCATTAAATAGGAATCAATTTCAATATCTACAAATTTTTTTATTATATCAGCTAAATTTTTTAATGGTACTATATTTGATAAATTAGACAATTCATTTGTAATTATAAAATTTTTTACAACTTCTGAAGTTCCAGTTTTAGTATTAATTCTATCAATAATTAATTTTAAAGGATTCTCAAATGTTGTTTTTTTAATAAAATCTTTTATATCTACTTTTTTACTAAATAAATACCAAAATTCCAGATTCTGTATCAATGTTGATTTTATATTTGGTAATATTTTCCCGTTAGTTCCAAATTTAGCATTCATTGTACTTATAGAATATTCAAATTCTATTTTATCTGGTGTGGTTGCTATTAATTCTATATTTTCTGATTCTAATGATGAAGAAACTGCCGTGTATCTTCCTGTATTTCTTTTTGTACATTTTGCATATAAAGGACTATTAATTACATAATAATCAAATTTAGTCACGATATTATTCATAGTATTTGTTGCAAGAAAATCCACTGAATCAAATGTAACTTTTACTTCTGGCTGTAAGTTTTCATCTTTTAAATGAAAATTCTTTTCTTCAAGTTCTAATTTTGATGGTTTTAGTGATTCAAATGCACAAGCAATAGAACTTTTACCAAAACCATTAGGTGCAACAAAAATTGCTGGTTTATTGGGATGTAAATCTACATGAAACTGTTTATTAGAGATACCTTTAATATTTGTTATTTCAATTTTTTCTAATTTATTACTCATATCTCCACCCTCACTTCCCCAATCAAAAGCTTTGGCAAAAGTGTATCTCGTAAGTTTTCAAGTGTTTGAATTTGTCTTGAATTTATTTCTAATTTTTCCATTATTGGATTAAATTGTTCAGTCATTTTATCTAATTCATCTATATTTGGTACTAAACAAATAGCTTCATCTAAATCACTTCTTTTTATATGTCCCATAGTTGTCGCATGTTCAGAAGCTATATCTATAAAATTATCAAGATGATATTTACACCATTGATAATAAAACCATTTTGGATAATCTTTTGATATTACTTTAAAAAGATGTTGGTTTAAAACACATTTATCACCATTCCAAATTTTAACCATAAGCGAAGCAGACCAAGCAAAAATCACATCACCATTATTTACAATATATTCAGGTTTTACATCAGATGTCGCATAATCTGAATTTTCACTAACACCATCTTTTAAATCTTTGATTTTTAATACTGGTAATTTATCAATATCATTTTTTGGTGGAAATTTCTGACAAGCTAAACCATTTAAAAAATCTGCTATTTTACTAAGTGGTTTTTCCTCCCACTCCTCTTTTGCTTCTTCAATAAACCATTGTCTAAAAAGAGTTTGGGCAAGGGATTCTAGGGTTTGGTTTTGACGATGAAGAAGCTCTATCTTGTCATCAAGACTACTTAACACTTCTGCTATTGCTTTTTGTTCTTCAAGGGGTGGAAGTAGTAATTCCAATGTTTTTAAACCTGAAATTGTAAGTGCTTCTTGTGTTGAACCAATTGTAATTTCACTCAATGACTCTCTGCCAATGGACGATGCTAACCATTTAAACAAAAATAATGGATTTAAAAGTTCATTATTGATGTTTTTAATCCAAGTTAAATTACCATCCTTAAAATAAAATTGTTCATCACTTTGCACTAAATATGGTATGCCAAGTGTTCCTACAGAGGTCAGCAAAATATCATTTTGTTGTGGAACACCAAATTTTGATTTAATTTCTTGATATTTTTCATTTGAAATGAACAAATCAGTAGAAATATTTTTTCGATTAAATTTTTCTATTACCTCTTTTGAACGCCAAAAAGGAATCCCTGAGGGAACATATTCTGAATAAAAAATCCGTTTGCTTGATGTAATCTCAGCAATATCTCCGAGTTTATAGCTTTTCCAACTACTCATCTACTGCCACCAAATTTACTTTTGCTAGATTAGCCAATATCCTATCATTTAGGCTTTGTTCCTCTTTCATTTGATTTATTAGTTCATTTTGTAGGCTTTCAAATCTCTCTTTAAAATCAAATTCATCTTCACTATCTTCAAGT